>NZ_JAHREU010000013.1:0-16500 GCF_020883145.1 Microcoleus sp. CAWBG27 | reverse complement strand
TCACTACGAACCTTTTTTGTTTAAGTTGATGCTTTGTGCAAAATTTTTAAGCATCCCAAACAACTCTACTGGGCTGGTTGAGACTTGGCTTGCAGGGCATCTTTAGCCGACAATCCCTGATCTTGAATGCCAAAATACCACAAACTAGCAGCAGCTTCGGCACGAGTCACTGATTTCTTGGGCTGAAAGAGAGTTGTAAAACCAAAAACCCGACGAATATTCGCCAAATCTCCATTGTTGAAATCAGCTAAAACTGCCCGCGACGCTTGGGAATCTATCTTAGAAGCGTCTTGAAAACTCCATTTTTCTTTGATTCCCTCAATGTTGGCTGTAGGCAAAACTTGACGGGTATCTAATGGTACTTTCCAGAGAATCATTGTTTCGCGGGTTAAAGGTGCATCCGGACGAAATTTCATATCTTTCGTTTCTCCAGCAAGCGAACTCGAAATTAAACCGGCTTCTGCTAAACCTTGAATTGCTGCAAAATCTGGATCTGTTTTCGGTATGTCAGAAAATGCCGGTTCGCTAGATTCTACTGCTAATCTAATTTGTTTTGCTTGACGGCTGGCATAAATCTGATTGTTTGCTGCTACTAACCAGCGGGCGTATTCGCGGCGAGTGACAATTTTGTTGGGTTCGGGTAAACTGTTGCCAGTTTCTAAGTTAGCATTTTTTTTCGTTTGCGAAGCCCTCGTAGAGGATCGCACTTTCAGCGCTTCTAACTCAGCTAAATCTGCGACGTACTGCTGCAACTGTTGGGGAATTTTGCTGTCTAGTTGGCTAACTTTTTCTGATTTGGGCGAGGCGGATGGGGTTGGAGTTGGAGTTGGAGTAGTTGCTTCGGAATTTGATGGACTTGGTGAAGCGGTTGGAGATGGGCTAGACTCGGAATTGTTAGGTTGGGGACTGGCTGCTATTTCGGGGCTGTCTTTGCTATAGTCGATCGCAAATTCTGTAGAACCTCCTACTTTTTGATTCCCAGAAAGCGACACTGTTACCCGCAATTTATCTCGGGTTGCTACCAAAGAACCTTGTCCTTCGGCGGTTGGGCGGCTGACTATTTGCCAATTCCTGCGCCCAAATTCTGTCTGATAAAAGTTCTGAACCGAATTAACCGGATCTGTGCTTTCCCAGCGCAGCCGCACGTTTTTTGACTGTCCATCGCTGGGCGCACCAACTTCGATTAACTGAGCATTAGGATAGAGTGGAATCTCTGTCGGGAAATCGGCAGGAAGTTTGGCAGTTGTGCTGGTTTCAACTGCTGTCCCTGGAGGAGGAACAGGGACGGGAAGCGGAGTTGCGATTAATTTCGGATCGGCGGCTACCGATTCTTCGAGGGCTTTGCTGTTGGGGCTGTTTGCACAAGCTGTCACAGAAACCAGCAGACTGATAGCCAGCCAAGTCTTTACACCAGCGAGTATATTGGTTTTATTAGTTTTACTGGTTTTGGCTGGGGCGATCGAGTTGCCTCGCTGTTGACTACGTATAATATTCAGCATAAATCCCTCGTTTGCGGATATATTTCTAGGCTAGCGCAGATCGGACAAATATAATTTTTACCCAAATGAAATTTCTGCACATAATCCTAGTTACTGCTACATTACTTGTCTCCGCCCTCAAGTTTACCACTCCGGCAAAAGCTCAAGTAGCCCCGCTGCGGGCGCCACTTCCTCAGCCAGAGTGGCAGCCATTTTGTTCGGCAATGGGTCAGTTTGCGATCGATATGCCGGGAACTCCCAAAATTTATACTGAAACTTTTTCAACTCAAATTACCACTTATACATACAGGTCTATCTTAAAAAACAAAGAAACTTATTTACTTCAATATTTTGACCTAGATTTTCCAACTAGCAACAAGAATACCAAAATTACTTTAAATAATGCCGTTGACTTTTTTGTAGTGGCTGCAAATGCTAAATTGCTGCAAGTGCGCGACATTTCTCTGGGTCGCTACCCGGGAAAAGAGTTTGAGTTTCAGCCACTTTCTCCCAAGGAACCTATAGGCGTCGGTCAAGTTTTTTTGGTTGAAAAGCGCGTTTACGGGCTGGTTGCTACTACTCCAGAACCAGAAAATGCTCAAAAATTTCTCGACTCTTTTCGTTTGTATTGAAGCAGGAAGTTTGGCAATGGAGGTCAGCGATCAGTCATCAGTCATCAGAAAAAATTAGTTTTGAGTGGCGATCGAATCTATTAATAAAACTTACGTTTTTCAAATTGGTGTTTCTGAAAATATTAGGTTTGGCAACTAAAAATCTCGGAATCAACCTGATTGATGATGAATAGTGCGTCCCGGAATAATTAAGTTAAATTTAATCTAATACCCGTTTAAAAAAATAATGCAACTGTTTTGTCAGCTTCAAACCCATCTTCAGTAACTCATTCCCAATTGCAAATCCTTCGACACTTCGACAAGCGATCGCGATCGTGCCGAAATCTAATATCATTTTCGATAGCATCTGAATTATTGATCTCTCCATGCTCTCTCTGTGTTCTCTGTGTTCTCTGCGGTTAAATAATTCCGATATAACCGGAAACGATATAAAATCTAAAATTTAAAATTATATAAGACCTTATTTTATTTTTTGTACTCTACCTAAGGACAGAGGTAAATTTTACACCTGTAGAGCGATGTAGCGGATTCCTCAATTATATATGTTTGATATAAGGCTTTTTAGAGAGCAGAAAGCACCAGCTAAAATTCTGTGTGGCTTAATCTCACTCAACGAAGTCTCACTCATCGACAGCTTACCCGGAGGGTATTAACATATTATGAATAAACTAACACCAATTCTCATCAGCGGTCTCCTATTATTTGGAGCTGCTGCTTGCACTGAGGGGGCTAAAACTAGCGCCGATGCTCCTAATTCTACCACAGAAAATGTCAAGAGCCCGCCTCCAGCCGAGAATGTTCAAAAAACTCAGTCCGACGCCACTAGCGATGTTCGCAAAGCCCAAGCAAATTCTGATATCAGAGCCAGAGAACAGCGCAACAACGTGACTGGCGGCGATGCAAGCAGAGCCGATGGCGACCTGAAAAGTGAAGTTCGTTCTAAGTTGGAAGTGAACATTACTAAAGGTGCGCTGACTGTGGACGCAAAAGACGGGGCTGTTACCGTAGGTGGCACAGTTCCGAATCAAACTGATTTAGCTAAAATTGAGCCTCTAGCTAAAGAGATTAAGGGTGTTAAAAGCGTGAATGTTACGGCTGTTGTCGCCCCCGCTTCACCCGCCGCATCGCCTAGTAAGTAATAAATTGGAAGGAAGAAGGAAAGTTGGGAATTTGAAAAGAGTTTTCAAAGTGGCTCGTAACGCTTAGGTGACTCTTCGGGGTAGCCGGGTTTTAATTTAAAGAGTTTAAGTTTCACTCACTCTAAACTCCAACTCAAAGCTGGCGTAATACCTGCAATTCTCTCTTCCAGTTTTATGATTGCCAAGGCCTGAAAATTAAGTAAGACAGGTCGGAAGATAGAGACGGATTTTATTCCCAACGAGCGATGAAAAATGTTGGGAAAAAATGACTAAATGTGATAGATGGCAGCAAGCAGATCGGAAATTCTGTAGTTGTGTAAAAACAGTATATTTTGAAGGAGAAAAGAAATGGCTTTAGGTCAACACAAACGGGCTGTAGGATCCTTTTCTAATTACCGCGATACGGAACTAGCCTTGATGGAACTGCAAAGTAGCGGGTTTCCGATGAATAAGGTTTCGGTAGTTGGAGAAAATCTCGATCGCAGCGAAATTGCGGGCGCTACCGCTGGTAAGAGTACCGACGAGAAAGTCGGCGGCGGCGCGAAAGCTGGCGCGACGGCGGGAGTCGTGACGGGCGGTTTGATTGGGTTGCTCGGAAGTATTGGGGCGCTGGCGATTCCGGGAGTTGGCCCGGTGATGGCGGGGGGCGCGATCGCCACTCTGCTTGCTGATACTGTAGTCGGAGGCGCGATCGGGGCTGCTGCGGGCGGTTTGGTCGGCGGTTTGGTCGGTTTGGGTGTTCCCGAAGCCCAAGCTAAAGTTTATGGCGATCGCCTCTCGCGCGGAGAATATTTGGTATTCGTAGAAGGAACAGATGCCGAACTTGCCACCGCCGAAGGAATTATGAGCGTGCGGGGCATTCAGGATTGGGGCATTTACGATGTGCCGGCCGACACCGGCCGCAGATCGATGGCTCGCCAAAAGCGCGCTGTGGGCGTGTTTTCCACTCGCCGCGAGACTGAACACGCGCTGGGAGAACTGAGAACAGGGGGTTTCGACATGGATCGGGTTTCGGTCATTGCTAAGGATGGCGATTCTAAAGGGGATATCGCAGGCATTGACGTGCACGACAGCGCAGACAACAAGGCCGATGAAGGGGCGACTAAGGGTGCGCTCACAGGCGGAACCCTGGGCGGTTTGACTGGCTTGTTGGTAGGTCTCGGCTTGGTGGCAATTCCGGGTATCGGGCCGATTATGCTGGCTGGAGCCTCGGCTACGGCGATCGCCACTACGCTAGCAGGTACTGCTTTGGGTGCGGCTGCCGGTAGCTTGATCGGAGCTTTAGTCGGTTTGGGAATTCCCGAAGAGGAAGCCAGAGCTTATAACGATCGAGTGGCGAGGGGAGATTACTTGGTACTGGTTGACGGCAGCGAAGCAGAAGTCGCTCAAGCTGGGGCTGTTCTGAGCCGCGGAGGCATTCAGGATTGGAACACCTACGACTCTCCCAGCGTGGATACCGCTCAGGCAGATTACGGCACTCCCGGCAGTCCCGGCGCTGATACTACGCCTGGTATTTACGACCCCAATCAGGGCGTTGCTGGCAAGCGTCGGGTTTGATCGAGAGGACTTTGTTTGGCTAGTCGCGAGCCCAATTGAGCTTGTGGAACAAACACTGGCTAGCTAGGGGTTTTACGTTTTGCCAGTCACATAATTTCAAAAGTCGGCTTTTTCTCTGAAAGCCGGCTTTTGTTTTGTTCTGGAAACTTAAAAAAAAGAGATGTGTTAAAAATTTAATTTGGATTGGCGAGCTGGACTTTGGTCGGCTGGTCGATCGGCTCTATAAATTTTTACACTCTAAATCCGCAGGGATTTTTGAGTCTGTAACACTCACTACTGCAAGGGTTGCAAACCCTGGAGTAGGATAAAATTGGATGACTTAAATTGCAGTAGAGATTGCCCCGTTAGTCAAAGAACGACTATCTTTAATTATGGGGTGGCTAATTTCAGCAAATTATATCAGGTGAATTAGTCAGTCCCGCGCGCCGAGTACGGCCTGCGGTGGTCGGCAATTATTGGAATAATATTGTCGTCCCCTTGGGGCAAGACTTAGGCTGGTCATTGGTTGGCTGTAGCAGCCCAATTGCCTTTGGCAAGACCGGCTAAAGGAATATAGTTTTTCTGGGAATGCCTCAGCGAAGCATTTTTCAAGCCCAGGAACAGCTTTTATGTCCGGGAGCGCGTCTGGTATCGGGCGTTCTGTTAATTAGAAGCGCAAGCGCTCATGGATCGAGTAAACATTAACAGCAAGCACAGCAGCGCGGGAGTACGGGAACGGCTCGCGGCGCTTTTTTTGGCGAAATCTCAGGCCCATGGCAGCCTATTGCTGGTTTCGCCTGGGACTCGATCGGGACTCCGATCGAAACAGCCTTCCTGTTCGATTTCACTGGCATTGAGCACAGTGGGGGGAGGTGACACTAGCTGAGCTGACCGGGCTCTGCTTTCATGGGCGATCGAAGAAAGAAGGCAAAAACTAAAAGATATTCGGAGTTGAAGCTTCGAGTCCTTATTTCTTTCGGGAACTAATAGAATAGATTTGCTCCCCTGTACCAGCAATTTGTGGGCTGTGAATGTGGCGCGGGTGCCGCCAGCAAGAACCCCAAAAATATGCGATCGACAACTTATCGATTTATCGATATTTTGTAAATAGTTAGTAGTTAATAGTTAGTGATTAGCAGTTAGTATAAATACAACTAACAATTAACAACTAACATCAGCCGCAACTAACTCTTAGCAGCATAAGACTTACAGGCGGAAGCGAGAAACTCGGTTTCTTCATAAATGCCCCCCTAGCCAAGCCCTACTTTTACGAAAAACCGGGTGGCTTTTCGTGAGTTCTACGTAAATTATCAGGGTGATGCTAGAAATCAACCAGTTTTGATAATTATTACTGCGGCAGTAATGGTTTAAGAACTGACTAGCAAACACGAGCATACAAACTTTCAGAGAACATTGAACATCGAGAAATTAAGGAAACTCACTCAATTTTTTTTATGAATTTCACTGAGCTTTTAACTGCTGATGAACTTTTAACTAGACATAGAAACGGGGAACGAGATTTTCGAGGAGCCAACCTCATTGCCGCTCATTTGATTGAATCTAATCTCAGTCGAACTAATTTGAGCAACACTAATTTGAAAGGTGCCAACTTAATTAGAAGTAAACTAATAGGAGCTAATTTAAACGGCGCCGACTTGAGCGGGGCTAATTTATCTAAGGCTAAATTAATTGAAGCGAACCTAGGCAGTTGTAGTTTAACGGGAACTGTGGCGATCGGAGCCGATTTTAGCGGAGCAAATCTCAGCGGAGCAATATTGTCTCGCGCTGACTTGAGCAAAGCTGTGATGACTGGAGCGAGTTTAGTCGGAGCTTGTTTGCTAAGTGGCTCGAAACTAATTGAGGCTAATTTGAGCGGGGCGACGCTGAGCCGAGCAATTATGAGCGGGGTTGATTTAAGCAGAGCAAATCTGACTAGAGCAATTATGAGCGAAGTAGATTTGAACGGCGCAAACCTGAGCGGTGCAAATCTAATTCGGGCTTATCTCAATCGCGGAAATCTCGGCGGTGTCAATTTGGTTGGGGCGATTTTGAGCGAAGCAAGTCTGCGGGAGGCTTGTATTTGTGCTGCTAATTTGAGGGGTGCTGACTTGAGCGGTGCTGACTTGAAAGGAGCTAATTTAAATGGTTCTAATTTGAGCGGTGCTGACTTGCAAGGCGCTAATTTGAGTAAAGCTAATTTGAATGGTTTGATTCTGCATAATGCTGATTTGAGGGCTGCGAATTTGAACAAAGCTTCTCTCCGGGGAGCTGATTTGAGCGGTGCAAATTTATCGGGTGCTAGCTTGCTGGAAGCAGATTTGCGGGGAGCGAATTTGAGCCACGCCAATTTGTCGGGAGCGGGTTTGCTGCTGAGTTCTTTGACAGGGGCAAATTTGACAGGAACTAATTTGTCGGAGGCTAATTTGATTGGGGCTAGCTTGAATGTTGCTAATTTGAACCAAGCGGCTTTGAGCGGGGCTATTTTGCCGAATGGGGCTACTCACAGCCGCGATTGATCGGATGTCCGGTAGCGTGTTGATTGTCAGTTGCGAGCAGGCTAGCGATCGCGCGTGAAGTCAAAAGCTTCACTTACGTCGCTTTTTTGCAGTGGCGCGCTACTCGCCTGTGCGAGATCTCGCACAGGCGTTTGACTGGCGACAAAGCGCCCCAAAAAATAGTTGCGAGGGCCCTCGCAACTATTTTTTGGAATTTTTTTGGTAATTTACTTGAAAATTTCTAGAATCCGTGCTATGGTCAAAAGGTTTGAGACATTGTGAATTAGAGGTAAAACCCCGCAGAATGAAACAATTGGGAACCCATCTGGTCGCTGATGCTTGGCAGTCTCCTGGAGACCTGCTCAACGATCCTGAACGTATCCGCCGCGCTATTCTCGATGCGATCGAAGCCGGAGGAGCTACTCTCATCGATTTGTGCGTACACCAGTTTAGTCCTCACGGAGTGACGGCTACTGCAACTTTGGCAGAGTCTCATATAGCAATCCATACTTGGCCTGAACACGGTTATTTTGCCGCAGACTTATTTTTCTGCGGAGCCGGCGACCCTCACAAGGCCATGAAGGTGCTACAGACAGCTTTGGAAGCTAAACAGGTAAAACTCACCGAGTTCACGCGCGGTTTCGAGCCCGGGGTGGGCATCCTAGAATCTGCTTGTGAAGAGCAGTATGCACCACGTTTAGTAGAAGCGAGTGCAGCCAGAGGATGATAGCCAATTAGCGTAAGTTTGAATATTTTATGCTAGGTTTTCGTTAAAATCCCACGGTTTGAGCCGTGGGATTCTTGTTGAAATTTACTTTCCCTTCAACAAAGGGCGAACAACTAAATAACCTGCGCCAAAAGCAGCAATAACAATCAGAAAAATGGCAATAGCCAACCACAACCCACTTAAGTCCGAGGCTGTTTTTGCTTGAGAGCGCACCCGGTAAGGAGTTTCCGGCACCTCTGTAAATAATTTTTCTGGAAGTGTATCCGGAATGGGGGGGACTGTGGGTTCTGGTAGAGGAAAGGGAAATGCGACTGTTTGAGGTGGTTGAGGTATGTTAGAAGAGCTAGCCCTCGATATTGGAGGTGCTGGAGGTTCCGGTTCAACGCTGAAATTGAATTTGACTGAGGGCATTTGAGGCATCCCAGTCTGGGTGACGTTCTGAGCCGCGTTGACTACTTGTTGTAACTGCTGGGATACTTGAACTACTGTTTCTACTTCTCGCCGCAGTTGTTGATTTTGTTGAACTAATTGCTGGTTGTGGGTTTTGAGCGAGTCGAGCATCGCTTGGGCTGCTTGCAATTCCGCCGTGACTTCTCGATAGAGCGAAATTGGTACCGATGCAGAGTAACTATTTGAGTTTTCAGGGTTCGTATTGTCAGATAAGGTAGTATTTTGCATAATTGTAGATGGCGAGGGTGAACTTTTTTAAGTTTAGCCTGAGACTATTTGCAATTAGCTCGATCGCAACACAATTCATCAAGATAGTTGTTACACAGATTAATAATGAATTTAATTAAATGTTACAATTTCTGAGTCGATCGCTATGAACAACCACGCAACCGAACAAAGTATGTCGCAAAAGTCAAGCACCGAGGAAATGAAATACGGCGAACGCGAGATTTTGGAGGGGCAGTTAATTACTTTCCCGAACCCGCGAGTCGGGCGGCGCTACACGATCGACATTACTTTGCCAGAATTTACTTGCAAGTGCCCGTTTTCTGGCTATCCCGATTTTGCCGCGATTCACGTTACTTACGTGCCCGACGAGCGGGTGGTCGAGTTGAAGGCGCTGAAGCTCTACGTTAACAGTTATCGCGATCGCTACATTTCTCACGAAGAATCGATCAATCAAATTTTAGACGATTTTGTCGCAGCTTGCGAGCCCCTGGAAGTGACGGTGAAGGGCGATTTTCTGCCGCGGGGGAACGTGCACACGGTGGTTGAAGTGCGGCACGAGAAGTAGAAGGTAGATCCCAACCAAATTAGAATTTTTAGCCTCCCTCACAGAAACCGGGTTTTTTGTTCGTTATCGTAGGGTGGGCAGCGTTAGCTTTGAGAGGATTAAGTTCAGCTAGAGCGTGTCACTGCCCACCATATCATCCGAACGGGCTAAAATAAGTCTTGTAGAAGCAATTTAAACTTAGAAATGCAATCTCATCCAAGCTCTAGAACTGCAAGAATTGGTATAGCTGGCACACAACTAATTTTTGAAAAATTAGGCTGTATTTTTCGCGAACAACCGATAGAAGATTATGGGATCGATGCTCATGTTGAATTTATTGAAAATGGTCAAGCAACAGGAAAGTTAATTGCCTTGCAAATCAAATCAGGAGATAGCTGGTTTAAAGAAAAAAATGGGAATAATATCATTTTTCGTGGCAATAACGAGCATTTAGAATATTGGCAAAATCACTCCCTACCTGTCATTGTTGTTTTGTATAAAGACAGCGAGAATACTGCCTATTGGCAAGCTGTCAACAATAATACTGTTCAAAGAACTGAAAAAGCGTGGAAATTATTAATACCGCTGGATAGACAAGTCAACTCTCATGCTCTCGAACAACTCAAAAAGTTGAGCCAAAAAATAATTTCTGGCCGTGAATATACGGAATTATCTTTACTAGATGTGAGTCATTCCCAGGCAAAAAGATATTCTGCGAAGATACTTTTGAACCGAGAATTCACGAAGGATGATATTATTCAAGTCATCAAAGACGTTACTAATAGATTAAAAAATAGAACATATTATAGAAACAAACAACTTGAAAAACGATGGCAAAACAAAGAAGCTGACGTAATTTGGCTTTATTTGTATTTGTCGCCAGAAGATTACCACAACAAAGCAAATTGGATTTGCATGACTCAATGGATTAGTAAAAAATTATCTCCTGAATTTGCCCCCATGCAGCTAGATGGAGAAACAATTGATGGAGATATAGTTGTAAAATGGAATGAAAACTGTCAAGAAAGATCTAGGATAAGCAGATTGTATGAGTTACCGAAAGAAAAATTCTTAGATTTAATGATGAAACTTGCAGATCCAATTATGGAGATTGTCACTCAGATCGAAAATGTAATAAATCAATATAACTCAGGAGAAATAGATGAGGCAAGATACATGAGTTTGATGTCAAACTTTGAGTCAAAAGTCACAAAACTTTATTTGGAGGCAACTGATATAGGTTCAGCACCTATAGAATGTAGAGATTTGAGTCAGCAATTTCAAAACTTGGCAGCAATTACCCATAACCTTGTTTTACCATTTTCCGATCGTGGTTTACAAACTTGGGACAAAGCAGCGAGAAAAAACTTAGTGCAGATGTATTTGAGGGATTATCATAAAGAGTTACAGAAATTCGATTTCGAGTTTGAAAAAATAAATTAGCCTTGTAGGAGGCATAACACAAAGCTACGCATCGGCGATCGGTGTGTCATAATTTCACTATATAGCCTTTCTCAGTAGCATAATTTGTAAGGTGCGCAATGCGCACCCTACGGTTAGCTACGGTTAGCTTTGACTAGCAACAGAAGTCGGGGCGATCGCACTTTTGGCATCTGCCGTTTTCAATTCTGCCAACTTGTCCAAAATCTCCACAACTTCTCTTTCAAATATCACCTGAGCGCGATTAGTGCGCCCGCCGACGTATAGCTTGCCATTTTTTTCCAAAGCCCAAATCTGCGAGTGAGAAAGATAGCTCATCATCACGCTCAGCATTAGCAACCCGAAGCCCGTATAAACGAGCGGAATTCCTGGATCGGCTTTAATTTGCAATCCCGTGCTGCCAACAACTTCATCAATTGCCAGCATCACTCCGTTAACTTCAACTGCTGTACCGGCGCGAACTGTAGTTAACAATTTGCCATCCGTACCGTACACTAACATTGTGCCTTGCAAGTCCTTTGCTAGCAGAGAAACTCCAGCACTCAAATCTGGTTTTGTCGGAATCCAAGCACCCCAAATTCTGCCTTTACCTTGGGTGTCTAACTGAGCCATTGGCAATTGTAAAACCGGGCTTTTGTTGAGGCGAACTCGCACGGCGGCTAGACTCCAATCTGCTTGATAAAAGGTGACTCCCCGGTATCTGAGGGGCTCGTTAACGTGAATGGTTTTGCGATCGACCTCTTGGCCTGTTTTGTCCAAAACTGACAGATCCGAGTAAAATTGGTCGATCGCGCCGCTCGGACTATAATCGATCCAGAACCGATTCACGCGCACCGACCAATCCTTCGGTATTTGCGGCCCAGCCCAAGGCCCAGCATCAGTGATATTCTGCACCTGAAAAGTTTCACCGCTAGGAACCATTTCTTGACCCATAAATCCAGTCATCGAGCCAAACATCGACCCAGCTAAAATAATTAGCATACTGGCGTGAACAATAATCGGGCCAACCTTACCAATTATGCCTTTGCGAGCATAAACTTTTTCACCTTCTCGAAATATGCGGTAACTTTTTTGCTGCAAAAGTTGTTCTAACGAACTTAAAGAACTTGTTTCTAATTCCGCACTGAGAGCTAACTTTTCAAACTGCTTCGGTTCTTCATAAAATTTCCAGCGGCGGGCCAATTTTAAGGCCGGAAATTGCCTGGTAAAAGTGCAAGCTGTCAAGCTGCTGCCGAACAAAATTAGGATTGACAAAAACCACCAAGTGCGGTAGACGTGGTCAAGTCCTGCAATTAGCACAACTTTCCAAGTTAGGAAGCCGAACAAAGCCGGGTGTTCTGGATAGTTGGATTGGTAAAATTCTACAGATTGGCCTTGTTCGATGACGGTGCCGGAAATGCTGAAAAATGCGATCGCCAGCAGCAAGATAATTGCCAGCCGCAAATCTGCCAGCACTGGCAAAAGTTCTCGCTTGAAAAACTTTAGAGGCGCAGTCGCCCAATCAGATAGTTTGGATAGAAATACTTCTTTTAATGTCATTGGTAATTGTGAAGTCAGTTGTCAGTTGTCAGTTTGTAGGGGCGGTGCCCCCGTGCCCGCCCTCTTCGTTGTCAGCAGTCATCAGACAAATGGAAGAAAGAAGAAGGAAGGAAGAAAATATTATTTTGATTGACAAATATTTAATCAATTGTAAACTCTTTCTTTCTTTCTTTCTTTCTTTCTTTCTTCGTGTTCTTAGCGTCTTCGCGGTTCATTCAAAAAAAATTAGTTCTCGAATCCTGTAATGATTGCTATATCTTTAAATAAGGACGCTCAGCCCGAACCATCGAACCTTAGGCGGGAAGTATGCGAGAAAGCAGAGAGAACACGCCAAATCCTACTAACAAAACGCCACTAACAGGCGTAATCCAACTCGACCAACGGCGCAATTCTAACAACTTTTTAATGCTCGCGGTAAAAGTACCTGCTACAATCAGCGGAGCCACGTAGCCCGCAGCGTAAAACAGCAGTAACACACCACCTAAAACTAGATCTCCCGTTTTGGAAACCCAAGCTAAGAGGGTAGCTAAAACCGGCGTACTGCACGGAGAAGCTACTAAACCAAAAGTTAAGCCTAATAAGTACGATCGCACGCCCGCAGGCAAATCTTTCGGAACCCAGCCCACAGCGTCAAAAGACGGCATTTGTAACGGTAAGGCTTCCAGTAAATTCAGCCCCATTAAAATCGCGATTATGCTCACAACGATCGGCAAACCCAGACCAATTTTGCCATAAACTTGACCAGCAAATGATGCTACAATGCCTAAACCCGCAAGAGTTGTCGCCAATCCCAAGGCAAACCATGCCGACTGGGCAGCAGCTTGCAGGCGGCTTTTTGCTTCGTATCCGCCGATGTAGCCGATCGTGATCGGCAACATCGAAAGCATACAGGGCGTCAAGCTCGTTAGCAACCCTGCCAGAAAAATCACTCCGACACTGACTAAACTCAGGTGTGTCAGTTGAGTGTTTACTAAATTATTAGCAAATTGTGCGAGTTGATAAAGTTGGGTTTGCAGGGTTTCCATCGGTCGATTTTAGATTTTAGATTTTAGATTTTAGATTTTAGATTGACTCCGGTGTCATCGAATTGAGATTTTAGATTTTAGATTGACTCTACAGATGAATCTGGGATGTTCAACTAAATATCTAATTTTTTGGCTTCTCCACGACTTAAGTCGGGGCTTATATCCCTATGCGGGTGAGTTCCGGCGAGTGTGATGTTCTGGCTATGTTGAAAATTGTAACAGATTCGGGTCGCTTCGGTTGAAGATTTGAGATGTGAGCGCGATCGACTGGTTGAGAGTGGAAAGGGCGATCGCGAAATGCGATAATAGACTTGTTGCAAAAATAGCTAGGACGGGTTCGCCAGCCCATCCACAATTTTTTTTTCTTGTGGGATGGACATCGGGAACAGAAAACCTGCCGTGTAACTCACATCTTGCAGCATTTTCAAGAACAGGCAAGATGCCTGTTCCACAAAAGATGAATTTTCTTGTGGAACAGGCATCTTGCCTGTTCATAAAGGGCTTATTGACATTGGTGCAAGATCTCAGGTGTAACCTAGCCGGACATACAGAGGCGAGATAATTGGGAAAATTGCGGCGTCTGAGGGCCTGTCAATACATTAACAGATCGAGCAATTCTTGTGTAATAGGAAAACCAGTCTGACGCTCAAAATGTACAAACATCGGACTAGGATTTGCCTCTAAAAATACATACTCGCCCGTTGGCTTGACACGCCAATCAATCGCAGTCCACTCTAGCATAAATGCCTGGGATATTGCCAAACATTGTTTGCGAACAGCTTCGGGCAAATCTATGGGAATTAGCTCCGCCTCCAAATCTTCCCGAAAGTCCAACGCTGGACTGCGAATTTCGGCAGTATAGACTGATTCACCAATCACATAACTGCGAATGTTTGTCCCAGGAATATACTCTTGAATGGTGACTGGAGAAATACTCAAAGCCCTGGTTAACCGATTAAGTTCCAAATGTGCCTCTGTCACCAACTTGGTATGAGCACCACCATAAACAGGCTTGAAAATTACTTTTTGGTGAACTTCAACAAATTCCCTAACTTCCTGTGGATGGTTACTGATTAACGTTGTAGGAATCGTCACACCTATTTGTTTTGCCTTGCTCAGTTGTAGGGGTTTTTCTTTGTGAAATTGGTATGCCTGCCAGGAATTAACCCACCGAGTCCCACAAGCTTGCATTAGCGATCGCATTGTACTCATTGAATCATTAAATGCGACCTGCTGTTGGTTGAAATCTTTTAAAGGTGGAACGGAAACACCGGAGAAATTGCGCCAAAATACACTGTGAATATCGTCGAGATTCAAGCGACGACCGGACGGTAGCGTCAAGCATCCTACCTGGGTGTCAGGTCGCCAAGACAGACGTAACTGTTTCGGAAACAAGCTGGTATCCAAATAATCTACTGCTGCACCGGCTTGGGTGAGAGCATTCTTCATATGAGCAGCATGAGCATCTGAAGCATCACCCAAAATTAAAATGTTCATGGGAAACCTGAGAATTACAGATGCGGTCAAAACTTAGGCGTTCGGGTAGAAAACTTTCGCTTGAGCGTTCGGACTTTAGTCCAATAAAGTTCAGTTAATACTTTTTTATTGTCATTGCGCTTCGGGAAAGCAATCGCAGTATATATTTTTACCATCATGGTTTTGCCTCTAGGACTTTGCGATCGGAACCGTATAGGACTTTGGTCATCCAATCGATGCTAATTTTAGTCTTCCTTGTCAACATCTTTGGTAATTTAGGGAAATATTTTTTGACAACAACCCTGTTTTTTTGTGTTATTTCTAAATACAAAAAGTGGCACCACTGGTTCCGAGTTGTTTCGAGAGTGTTGCAACTTTTTGGATATTCAAAAAACAATCAAATGACCCGATAAATTGGAAAGTCCCATGACAGAAACGCTCTGAATAGTGCAGGACTTCGGCAAAATCTCTAAAAGTGTCAGCACTAATGAGATTACCAATAAATGGGGCCTCCTCCACATTCAAACCAAGCCTTAGTGTAAGGGCCTCCACCCTCTTCACCTATAGCCATCGTAGTCATCGGAGGTTCAGTGGGAATAGGATGAGGAGATTCTCCTCCTTCACTTCCCGGACATGGAGCAGAGATACACACAATCCCGCCACCTTCTTCACCGAGAGCCAGAGTTGTGGCCCTAAGTCCACCGCCAACTTGAGCTGCTTGTTCATCAGTTAGCTGCTCTTCAAAATCTAAATCCATTGCTTCGAGGTCGGCAGCATCTAGATCAAAAGGATGATTCATAACATTCTCCTAAGTGATTGCAAGATTATTCACCTTTTCCAATAATCTAAATCATCAGGATAGAGTCATGTTGCCATTTTGGCAGGTTTCAAATTGAGCTAAGCAGACTCCAATAAGTTCTGGATTTAAATCAGCCTGTAGATATCTTTATTAACCAAAGTGTGGTCTTAAAAATTTAAGTAGATAAATACACTAAACGCATCAGAAACCCGGTTTCTGCGAGAAATATTGGTGTGGAAGCGCAGTATTTAAGAATAAACGGGGTTTCTCACCCGCGCGTGTAAATCCTAAAATATCAACAATTTGAGTTGGTAAATCAGCACCAACACCAATATTCCTTGTCTGAGGTGCAATACGATGAAAGCAATCTCTTTGAGGCTGAGATTGCTTTCATCGCACGGCTCGCCCCGGAGAGATTTTGGTTAAAATGTCTCCAGGATTGTCAATAGCAGTTAAGTGGACTCTAGGGGAGCCATTGTCAGCCCAGCACGGCTCAATTGCATATGATAAAGTTCTGCTTGCTCTTGCGGGCCAACCCAGACGGTGGCCTGGCCTTCGTTGTGGATTTGATCGGCGAGTTTCCAAGCTCGATCGCTCGTCATGCCTGGAATGTACTTAGTCAGACATTCCACAACGTGCTGAAATGTATTGAAATCGTCGTTGAGGACTATTACCCGATAATTTGGATAAGGCTTGCGGGTAACTTGACTCGATCGAACGGGTGCTATGGTTGGTGAAGAGGTCATCGCGCGAACAGCCACTGAAACTACAAAATTTGTAAAAGAGTTACCTATAGCACTATAACACAACTTAATATTTTTTAACCGGACTCGGCACTTACTGTCCCCTTCGCGGATTTTAGATTTTAGCCCACATTCCGCAGATGTGGGTTTGATTTTTTTACCAGTTGTGAAAACTGGAAGCCCAAAAACTTTTGGGCTGAACCTATGCGGTTTTAGAGTTACAGATACTTGTCAAATTCACCTAAAATA
>NZ_JAHREU010000129.1:0-6396 GCF_020883145.1 Microcoleus sp. CAWBG27 | reverse complement strand
GGAGAGGGGGAGAGGGGGAGAGGGGTGATGAGTTTCGATCGCTAATTAATTATTGTTAACGAATGAATAAAATGTTTGAAAATAAATCTGAAAATAACAACGATGAATCTTGCAGCCAAGGCTTGAGCGCTTGCGTCCAAAGCCTGGGAATAGATCGAATCGAGCGACATATTTTTATCTGTGCCGACCAAACCGTGCCCAAGTGTTGCGATCGAGAAAGCAGTCTGGTGGCTTGGAATTACTTAAAAAAACGCTTGCAAGAATTGGGGTTGGACAAGCCAAAAGCCGATCGGCCAACTTGCATTTTTCGGACTAAAGCTAACTGCCTGCGAGTGTGCGCGTCGGGCCCGATTATGGTAGTCTACCCAGACGGAGTGTGGTACCGCGATGTTACGCCCCCCGTCATTGAGAGAATTATTCAAGAACATCTGATCGGCCAGGAGGTTGTTGAAGAATACGCTTTTTTGACTCATCCTTTGCCGGAACCTGCTGAGGCGGAAGCAGATATTTAACTGTAGCGCTGTGAAAAGGTACATCTTGATAAGTCAGGTGTTAGGTTTAAGACGGTAAAGTAGAGAGCGTGAGCGCGTTGGGCGATCGCACCTGTGGATCGATCGAACAACTGTACTCTCCTGCCTGTTTCTGGTAGTCTTGCTTGTCGCTGTGTGTTTTTTTTAGGAGGTGTATCGAAGCAGTTCGATCGCGATCTGGCGAGAGTTTACCGAAAAGTTTCTCAGTAGCAGACATCCGGCAGTTTGCCAAACTACACTAGAAATAGTTAAATACGTAAGTAGGGAGCCTGCTTAAATTTCTCTATATCAGAAGTATCATTTAAAACCGGGGCATCAACTTGCAATTGAACCGATCGAGATTAAATATTTAACTTGGGCTCGGGAGCGTGAGTCTTCCATCAATCAAGGCCGATCGTGACAGGCGATCGTCCATTACAGGTTTTGGCTCCGTTCCAGGTCGCAAGACATTCACAAACGGGCATCGAACACTGGTTGGGAAGCGGTAACACCCGCCCCGCTTTCCCCTCACCGCCATCCCTTCACCCCACCGCCGTCCTCAACTCCCAACCAACCGGGCTGACACTGGACTGACGGAAAAAACAGGAGTGAAAAACAAGGAATTGTGCGGGATACTCTAGCGGGAAGAAACATGAAGGACAATAATTCAGGAGAGCAAAAACGGCTGATGCTGGTTGACGACGACCCGAACTTGATCTTGCTAGTCAAGGATTACTTAGAGTTTCGGGGCTACAACGTCATCACAGCAGAAAACGGCAGACACGCTCTAGAAAAACTCGAACAAGAAGTCCCCGATTTGATCATCTGTGATGTGATGATGCCGGAAATGGACGGGTACACTTTAGTCAAACACATCAGGGAAGACCCGCGCACGAGTTGGATTCCGGTTCTTTTCTTGTCCGCCAAAGGTCAAAGTTCCGATCGAGTAAAAGGGTTGAGCACTGGAGCTGATGTTTATATAGTTAAACCTTTTGAACCCGAAGAACTGGTAGCCCAAGTAGAATCTTCTCTGAAAGCAGCGTCCCGCTTGATTCGTCACTCAAATCCAGGTATTGAGAGCGGCCCGAAAATTAAGGCGCGCCGCAATGTCGAATTGACTCCCACTGAGTTAAAGGTGGTACAGTTGCTAGCGCAGGGTATGGCAAACCGCCAGATCGCAGACGTGATGAATGTCAGCCAGCGCACTATAGAGAGCCACGTTAGCAATATGCTGGGCAAAACAGGTCTGCACAACCGGACAGAGCTAGCTCGCTGGGCCCTGGAAAGCAAAAAGGCTTGAGTTTAGGCTCTAGCGCTGTGAAATTAGGGGAGAAAAAGATACTGCAATCCGATTCGGTATGCTTGCTGGGCGATAGGGTGGTTGGCGTGGTAGTTTCGATCCCCATTAAGCTTGACCGAAAAACGAGGCGCAAGCCCCGTCCTTTTAAGGCTGGGGTCTAGCCGATTAGCGACTTCAGTCGCCTTGGAGCGAGTGCGCGGCTTCAGCCACAGTGGTAAAATCCAGAGGTGAGTAAGAATAACCATCTACGTGTTGAATCAACCTAGTGCGGAGAAATCCCGGCAACCGAGATATCTGGCACGCTAACCCAGAATACTTAAAGGGCAAATAAAGGCAGGTTGAGGAGCGTACCTATCTGGCAAGAGTGATGGACTCGGAAAACAAACAAATAAAAAGTAAGCCCAATAGCCACAAGCTTGAGGGTCTAGAGGGATATTTGAATGTCCCACTGTCGCCCTTTTGGGTGGGCCCGAATCCCCGTCGCTTTAGCCCTGGGGAGGTTCAAACCACAGCCTCTACCGAGTTACTGAGAGTCGGGTTTTTGAAGGTTGGTCGATCGAATCCAAGCACCCCTAAAAGAGCCCTCTGGCGGTAGAGGCAAAAATATGAAATACTGGGGGGATGGAGTTTTCTGAAGTTTAATCTATTGCCTCAGTTAGCTCCATATTGCTAAAATGTGATATTTAGATTAACTTCTTTCTACAATTATTAGGTCTAAGTTCTATGACAAACTTAATGAACCGCCTTTCTATTTTTGTGGACGGGAACAATATGTTCTACGCTCAACAAAAGAACGGCTGGTTTTTTGATCCACGCAGGGTGCTCGAATATTTCAAAACTTCGCAGCCAAATGTCATCTTGATCAATGCTTTCTGGTATACGGGTTTGAAAGACCCGCAAGATCAAAGGGGATTTCGAGATGCTTTGATCAGTCTGGGTTACACGGTTCGCACTAAGATTCTTAAGGAATATTACGATGATGCTTCGGGCCGATATTCTCAAAAGGCTAATTTAGACATAGAAATTGTGGTTGATATGTTTAATACGGTGGATCAGTACGACCAAGTTGTGCTATTTAGCGGGGATGGGGATTTTGAGAGGGCGATCGAGCTACTGCGATCGAAAAATACTCACATTACTGTGGTATCTACCGAAGGAATGATTGCTAGAGAATTGCGAAATGCTACTGATAGGTATATAGACCTAAATGAAATTCGGGAACATATCGAGAAAATGGATTATTAGTCAGTTGACAGTTGACAGTTGACAGTTGACAGTTGACAGTTGACAGTTGACAGTCGTCAGTAGTTATTAGTTAGTAGTTATTAGTCAGCAGTCAGCAGTCAGCAGTCAGTAGTTATGGGTTATGGGTTATGGGTTATGGGTTATTGGGTTATGGGCGCGAAACACAAGACTGGTGCGATCGCCCAAAAACGGATACAAGTTTCCGACTCCTGTCGCGAGCAGTTACAAATTTTAGACCAAAGTTCAAACTCCTAGATGAATCTGAATCTGTGAACTAAATCTAAAATCTAAAATCTAAAATCTAAAATTGATCGACTTACTGGGAACTCGCGTACCCAGAACAGGGGACAAGTAAAAATCAGGACAACACTTTTTTAGAGCTATGAAAACTCAACCAAGTCAAGACCGGATTATTATTTTTGATACGACTTTGCGGGACGGAGAACAATCTCCGGGCGCATCTCTGAATGGGGACGAAAAGCTAACTATTGCCCGTCAGTTAGCGCGATTGGGCGTGGATGTGATTGAAGCAGGTTTCCCTTTCACTAGCACGGGAGATTTTGAGGCTGTCCAAAAAATAGCTCGGACTGTTGGGACGGAAGATGGGCCGACAATTTGCGGTTTGGCAAGGGCGAGAAAGCCGGATATTAAAACAGCAGCCGAGGCGATTAAACCAGCGGTAAATTCGCGAATTCATACGTTTCTGGCTACGTCTGATATTCACTTGGAATATAAGCTGAAAAAGACGCGGGCTGAGGTTCTGGAAATTGTGCCGGAAATGGTGGCTTATGCTAAGTCTTTTGTGGATGATGTGGAGTTTTCGCCGGAGGATGCTTGTCGTTCCGATCGCGAATTTTTGTATCAGGTTCTAGAAAGGGCGATCGAGGCCGGGGCGACTACTGTGAATATTCCCGATACTGTGGGCTACACGACTCCCAGCGAGTATGGGGATTTGATTCGGGGAATTAAGGAAAATGTGCCGAATATCGATCGCGCAATCATTTCGGTTCACGGTCACAATGACTTAGGATTGGCGGTTGCTAACTTTTTGGAAGCTGTAAAAAATGGCGCCAGACAGTTGGAATGCACGATTAACGGGATTGGGGAACGGGCGGGAAATGCGGCTCTGGAAGAGTTGGTAATGGCGCTTTATGTACGCCGCCAATACTTTAATCCGTTCTTGGGCCGGCCGGCGGATTCTGACGAACCCCTGACCAATATTGACTCGCGCCAAATCTACAAAACTTCGCGCTTGGTTTCCAATTTGACTGGGATGTTGGTGCAGCCAAATAAGGCGATTGTGGGAGCAAATGCTTTCGCCCACGAGTCGGGAATTCACCAAGATGGGGTGCTGAAAAATAAGCTGACATACGAGATTATGGACGCTGAGTCGATCGGCTTAACAGAAAATCAAATTATCTTGGGCAAATTATCCGGCCGCCACGCATTTCAAACTCGCTTGAAAGAGTTGGGTTTTGAAATGGCAGATGATGAGCTAAATAAGGCTTTTGTCAAGTTTAAGGATTTAGCCGACAAGAAAAAAGAGATTACCGATTGGGATTTGGAGGCGATCGCCAATAACGAAGTCCACCAAGCTCCCGAACTTTTCCGGTTAGAATTGGTACAGGTTTCCTGCGGCGACAAATCGCGCCCGACAGCAACCGTCACGGTGCGGAATCCGGCGGGAGAAGAATTGACGGATGCTGCGATCGGTACGGGGCCTGTGGATGCCATTTACAGAGCAATTAACCGAGTTGTCAATGTCCCGAATGAGTTGATCGAGTTTTCGGTACAATCGGTAACAGCGGGCATAGATGCGATCGGCGAAGTAACAATCCGCTTGCGGCACGAAGGCAAAGTATTTTCCGGCCACTCGGCAAATACCGACATTATCGTAGCCTCCGCAGAAGCATACATCAGCGCCTTAAATCGCCTGTATCAAGCATTGCAGGCCAGTCAAGAAAAATCCTCCGCACAGCCAACTGCGATCGCAAATCAAGTTGTCGCAGAAGCACAGCGCTGATAAATTGATTCTCAGCCATCTTCCTTAAAGCAAACCGCAGGCGAACACCGATCGAAGCAGATAAATCTCAATAAATCTGCGTTAATCCGCGTTCATCTGCGGTTTAAACATATTTTTTCCCAACAACAAACATTAAAAAAATGCAAGACGAAACTTTAAAAAAAGAGCGACAATTCCACGATGCTTGGGCATCCACAATCGATGTTGACGGCATCCGTGTCAACGATTACTTTGAAGCTTGCACCGCCCCAGAAAATAGATTCATCATCCAGCACATGGGCGATGTCACGGGTAAACGCCTCTTGGATTTAGGCTGTGGCGCCGGAGAAAATAGCATTTATTTTGCGAAGAAAGGTGCACATTGTGTGGCGGCTGATTATTCTGAGGGCATGGTGGAAGTGGCCATGAAATTGGCAGAAATAAATGGCGTAACAATCGAAGGTTGTACGGTGAATGCCATGGCGCTGGATTTCCCAGACAACAGTTTTGATATTGTTTACGCTTCCAATTTGTTGCACCATTTGCCGGAACCAGAAAAGGCAATTCGCGAAATGCAGCGCGTGCTAAAACCGGGCGGCAAAGCTTGTTTTTGGGACCCGATGAAGCACAATCCAGTGATTAATGTTTACCGCAGGATGGCGACTGAGGTGCGGACTGAGGATGAAACTCCTTTGGATATTAATATTGTCAAACTTGTCAAATCTTTGTTTTCAGAGACGGCTTATGATACGTTTTGGCTGACTTCCCTTTGGATTTTTTTACGCTTTTATTTGATCGAAAAAGTGCATCCAAATGAGGAGCGTTATTGGAAGAAGATTATTATCGAACAAGAGAGATTGAAGCCGGAATATTCTCGTTTGGAAGGGTTGGATGGGTGGTTGAAGAAGTTGCCTCTGATGAAGCGGTTGGCTTGGAATTTGGCTGTGGTGGCAACTAAATAAGTTGTCGTACTGTCTGTAAATATGAGAAGAGAGGGGGAGCATGAAAGATGGGGAAAGGATTTGAAGATTTTTGAAATTAGATCGCAAAAAACTCAATAAAGTTCAAGAAAAAGACATCCTTCTGGCTAATATTACTATTTGTTTGAGAAAAGATCGAGAATTGCGTCACAAATACCAACTAATTCAATCGCTCCTTAGGGCAACGATCGGATCGAGTGCGGCAGCATTTTTAGCGGGAATAACACCAGCAATTAACCCACATTCCGCAGATATTCGATCGGATTTAATTTTCAAACAAATCATAATTTTCAAAACCTGAGATGGTTGCTATGCAATCATTTGAGGTTTTTTAAGGTATAATGATTTGTCGCCGTGCAA
>NZ_JAHREU010000128.1:0-6943 GCF_020883145.1 Microcoleus sp. CAWBG27 | reverse complement strand
CCGCTGCACTTGCGGTCTGGGACTAGGGATGAACCGCACCCAGATGTGTATCCAGTTATGATGACTTTGTAGTCATCCTAGCCATCCCCTAAGTATCGTTACTCAGTTTCGGCTAAACGAATCGCACAACTCCAATATAATTGTACCAATTAGTAAGGCGGGCAAAAGCCCGCCCTACTGATTTTAGCCGATCGCCCTTGTGCCTACTTCAGAATTCGGGAGACGACACCGGCACCGACAGTGCGATCGCCCTCGCGAATGGCAAAACGCATATTTTGTTCGATCGCAATTGGCTGCAACAACTGCACTGTCATCCTCACCCGATCCCCCGGCATTACCATTTCCATGGTACTTCCATCATCGGCCGCAAAAGATGCGATCGCACCGGTAACATCCGTTGTCCGCACGTAAAACTGAGGGCGATATCCAGCAAAGAAAGGAGTTCGGCGGCCGCCTTCTTTTTCTGACAGCACGTAAACCTCTGATTCAAACAAAGTATGAGGCTTAATTGAACCGGGTTTGACAATCACCATTCCCCGCTCAATTTCGTGCTTTTGGATGCCGCGCAGCAACAAGCCGGCATTATCGCCAGCAATGGCAGAATCAAGAATTTGCTGGAACATTTCGATGCTGACAACTTTGGCGGTGCGAGTGTTTTGGATTCCCACCAATTCCACAATATCGCCGGCCTTGATTTGACCGCGTTCGATTTTTCCTGTCGCGACTGTTCCCTGGCCTTTGATGGAAAAAACATCTTCCACAGCCATCAGGAAAGGCTTGTCAATATCGCGATCGGGTGTCGAAATGTAGGAGTCGATCGCATCCATCAAATCGTAAATACCGTCAACCCAATCGTCGTCGCCGCGCTGAATCTTGGGATTAGCAGTCATCTTTTCTAGCGCTTTGAGTGCCGAACCAGCAATTATTGGAATATCATCGCCCGGGAAACCGTAAGAACTCAGAAGTTCGCGAATTTCTAATTCTACTAACTCCACAATTTCTGCATCGTCCACCATGTCTTTCTTATTCAAAAAGACAACCAGCTTGGGCACTCCAACTTGCCGCGCTAACAAGATATGTTCGCGAGTTTGAGGCATCGAACCATCTGTTGCAGCCACAACTAGAATCGCACCATCCATTTGAGCGGCACCCACAATCATGTTTTTCACGTAATCAGCGTGACCCGGACAATCAACGTGTGCGTAATGGCGATCGCCCGTTTCATACTCAACGTGAGCCGTATTAATTGTGATTCCCCGCTGCTTTTCTTCAGGTGCAGCATCGATTTCGTCGTACTTTTTAGCCTTGGCTCGTCCTAGTGCAGCTAGCGTCATCGTAATCGCAGCTGTTAGGGTTGTTTTGCCATGGTCAACGTGACCGATTGTACCGACATTGACGTGGGGTTTAGTCCGTTCAAATTTGGTGCGTGACATTACATTTTATTTTCCTTTTAGGGTGAACAAGCAATGACTTAAATTTGAGTATTGAGATTAGACCTCTTGCAAAAGTCCTTTTAATCAAATTTTGGGACGATGCTCAGAGCAACGTCCCACAAGAAAGAAAAAAGATTTTTGCGGGATAGGCTTTGAGTATCGTCCTAACTATTTTTGCAAGAAGTCTATTGAATAAAAATCCCAAAAACTTAATTTAAATCAAACGGAAAATGGAGGAGTCGAACCTCTACAGCTTATTGCTGCACTCTGGTTTTCCAAACCAGTTGCCGTCCGCACAGCAGCACTTTCCAGGGTTTTGGCAACCGCAGATTAGGGCGGATTAACGCTTCGGAACGCAGATAGAATTCGCCAGCAGGACTTTCTACGTTTTTGCAACCGCAGATTAGGGCGGATTAACGCTTCGGAACGCAGAGATAGCCTTTCTCAAAAAGATGAGGTATAACTGACAGCTTACATAACCATTAAACTAAGAGGGCTCGCATCCCAACAACGTACCTCATCTTTCTAATAACCGCTATAGAATATGTAATTTTTGAGAAGTATGAAAATTTACTTCAGCTTTTTTTGTCCTAGAATATAGGCTAACAATTTAGCGATGTTTCTAGCATCGTCAATGCCTCGGTGATGGGTTCCTTCTAGGGGTAAAGCCGCAAGTTCTAAGGCTGTTTCCATGCCGTATCGTTTTGGCAAGCCTTGGGTTTCTGAAAACATTTTTTTGAGGTTGATGTGAGGATAAGCAATGGGAGAAGGAATTTGATGAAAGTTGCTATCCTTGTTGAATTGTTGGCGATCGTACTCTCCCCAGGAACCAAATACACCGTTTGGGTAGCCAGACAGCCAGTTTTTTAGCATAGCGCTTGCTTCGGGGTAGGTTGGAGCCCGATCGACTTCCGTTTGGGCGATGGACGTTAGCGACGTGCAGAATTCGGTGAGAATGGGATAACGCACGGGTTTGACGAATGTTTGAAATTCATCGACGATGGTTAGGGTTGTGGGCTCTACCATCACGGCGCCGATCTCGATAATTTCCATCTGATTTCGGGCGATCGATCCTTTGTCACAGCAGGTTGCTTCCAAATCTAGCACTAGATAATAGTCGAATTGTTTTAGATTCTTCATAAGTTTTACCTAAATATTTTTTATTTTTAACGGCATATAAAAGCAAATAAATACAAATATTTTTGCTTTGATTAACTTTGGTTTTTTGCAATTATAGCCTTTATCAAAAAGATGAGGTATGACTGATAGCTTATATGACCACTGAATTAAGAGGGCTTAAGCCCAACAACGTACCTGACTTGTTTGAGAAAGGCTATATCTGCGTTAATTTGTGTTTATCTGCTTTGTATCTCCGATTGAATTATCAATCGCCAGATTGTGAAATTAAAAAATGTTACTTCTTAACTAAGCTTTTTTTGCCTAAAATATAAGGCAACAATCTAGCGATATTTTTGGCATCATCAATTCCTCGGTAAGGAGTTCCTTTCAGCCGGAATCTCGCAAGTTTTAAAGCTTGTGCCATACCGTATCGTTTTGGCAAACCTTGCGTTTTTGTAAATATTTTTTTGAGATTGACGTGAGGATAAGCAATGGGAAACGGGACTTGATGCAAATTGCTATCCTTTTTAAATTGTTTGCGATCGAACTCGCCCCAGGAACCAAATACGCCATTTGAGTAGCCAGAAAGCCAGTTTTCCAGCAGGGCACTAGCTTCGGGGTATGTTGGGGCGCCATCGATTTCGGTTTGGGCGATCGATGTTAAGGACGTGCAGAATTCAGTTAAGATCGGATTGCGAATGGGTTTGACAAAGGTTTGAAATTCATCAACGATTTTTAGCTTTTTGGAATCTACCATCACTGCTCCTATCTCGATGATTTCCATCTGATTTCGTGGGATAGTTCCTCGATCGCAGCAGGTTGCTGCCAGATCGATGACTAAGTAATAGTTAAACTGTTTTAAATCGATCATAACTTGAACCTAAAATTTTGCCTTCGTCGTGCTTCACTCGATAATACAGCAACATGAAGCTGTTGCTGTAGATTGAGATTACCACAATTTGAGATTATAACAATTTTACATGGTACTGTTATTCTTGAAAACCAGCAGGTGTTTCATCAAAATCATCCGCAACGTGAGTAAAAATTCCTTTGCCGCAGCCAAATTGACGAGGTTTTAGGACAGCACTCTTTTCGGGTGACTTTTCTTTTAGTTTTTCGATTTCGTTTAAAAGTTCGATATCCTTTAATAGCAAAATCCATTGAATCAATTCTAACTTGAGAACTTGAATGCTCATGGTTTCTATGTCTAATGATTGGCAAATTTAGACTTATTGTAAACCAATCAATTCCTGAATGTACGATCTGATGCTATTCGATCCGATCGCCCAAACACCTCATTTTTGCAATCGATAGTGCAGCAGCATGAAGCCGTTACTGTAGATTTTGCGATCGACCAATTCCAGATTAGTAGGCGCGATCGCCCTGGCAAACATCGGAATGCCCGCCCCAATGACTACCGGATTCAACTTGACAATCATCTCATCAATCTCTGAAACCACCGTTGCCGCTAACTCACCGCCACCGCACAGCCAGATATCTTTACCTGTTTCCTGCTTCAATTCCTGAACCAATTCAACAGCATTGTCCGACACCAGTGCAACATTCCCATCTGGGCTGGCTGGCATACTGCGCGAAAAGACATACTGTTTCAAGCTGGGATAAGGATTAGTCAAACCGACATTTAGCCCGACTTCATAGGTTTTGCGCCCCATCAAAACAGCATCAAATTGCTTGTTTCCTGAAAAATTAATTCCCACCGCTTCGTGAAGGTGCGCCGGAATGGTTTCGGGAAAGCGATCGAACAAATCGGCGAAATGCTCTCCTGCCATCGGAAAACAATCAAAGGAGCCATCTTCGCGAGCAATAAACCCGTCAACGGTGGAAGCGACGTAATATATGAGTTTTCTCATGTTTAAAATTGTTTGTTAAGAAGTTTTGGGAATCACCAAGGCTGAAACCATGGTAGCAGTAGTGCTTTTCAACTGTGCGATCGCCCGTATGGCTAGAGGCAATTGGAGGAAAGGGCGATCGATACTCCGAAAGAAGATAAGCTGATGTCAACTAAATATGACTGCTTGCAATGGCTGACAAAGAAGAGACGGGTGTGATTAAAGTCACAGTTCCCAAGAGTTTGCACGAAAAACTGAGAAAAATCTCCCAGCAGACTGGAGTTCCTATGTCCACTCTGCTAGTCATGGCGGCCGTCAAGGAATACAACCTCGTGGACGAACAAGAGTCTAAGTAACTATCAATATACTTGTAGTACCCTTAAAGGGTACTCTATGGTATACTTCAGGAAATAGTCAACCCTGGAGGTGTACTTGTGACCCAACATGAACTCGAAGCCCTTGTCGATGAACTCGGCTTAGTGGCTGTCGTTAGCCTGCTGGCAACTATCTGCCACAACAAAGCCCGACAAACCTTGTCCCTCAAAGGACAAGGGGCCAGTCCTTATACCGCTTGGAACAGCAATGGCTTTTTGTTGAAGCAGTTGATGACCCGACTGCGGCCAACGTGCAGCTATGACCCGGATCTAGACCCGCACGGTAACTGAGGTTCAACCAGTGCAAGTGCTTGACACTCCCCGCCCCATAACTGCGGGGATTCTTTTTTATTAAAAACTTCATATCCTGTAAGCTTTCGGACAAGTCCTGATTTACACTCAAGTGCTAAAATTTTGAATGTGTATTTTAGTTGACTAATGTAAATTACTAAGAAGCCATGTTCTCATTAAAAATAGACTTTGGTCAAACGCTACTTGCCCAAACTTCGTTTTGCCCTCATCCCAATTTGATACGAATTATTGCATCGATTTGTTTGCTATTATTTTTAGGTTTTATCCTTTTTACGATGAGCGGTTTAATTATCGCAACGATCGGAGCCACAAGTGTTCCAGTGGTCGGAGGATTTTTCTTGTTCAAAATAATTGCTAGTCTTGCTGTTAGTCTTGGTTTGATTGGGCAAATTCCACTAATTCTCACAAATGTGACGATATTAGGGGTTTTAACGGTAATTTCTGGAGCTGTAATATGGGGGATCAAATTTATTACAGGATGTGGGTAATCTTTAGGTTAACAGCCGAGTATGTATGCTTTGAGAGTCAGGGCACGGGTTGAAATTCCTCGGTTTTGAACCAAGAATGGAGAGGACGGGACTCGAACCCGCATCGATCGACGGCAACTTTCAGGAAACGCGCTTCCTTACTGCCCGCAAGCAGACGGGAACTGCCCCCATCTCGGACTGTTAATTCCTTTCAGTGCATCTGCAACCCGCTGCTAGTTTGTGTTTTCAGGGAACGTCGCGAAGCAACTTTTTACCCTACTCAACAAACGCGATCGTCCTTTTGAGAGCCGCTTTGCCTAGTTTTTGCGGTGCCATTCCAAATTAGGCGACCTCCCCACAATTTCTATGGCTACAGGATAGCAAATCTATTTGCCAATTCCCAGAATATTTCAATAAGGAAGATGAAGGAATCGAACCCTTACAGGTGTTACCTGTACCCTTGTTTTCAAGACAAGTTGCTGACCATTTAGCGGCATCTTCCATGATGCAAAATATCCATGATTCCTATGGCTCAAACATAGGAAATCCACCAGGGAGGTACTGCCCCTCCTATCGCCGCGTTATCAGCACGGAGTCTCGCTTTTCGACTTCTGGTGGTGACATCAAATCCTTGCCAAATCGCACCGCATCGGTAAGAACACAGCAGTGCTTTGCCCCTACAATACATCGGTATAATTAACTAGATTTGATATTAAAAGGAAGATGAAGGAATCGAACCTTTACAGTTGCCTGTACCCTGGTTTTCGAGACCAGTTGCCAACTGTTTAGCGGCATCTTCCAAGGGGTATCCGACGGGACTTGAACCCGCTAATAACTAGCTTCACAGGCTAGCGTCTCGACCGCTTCGACTTCAGATACCGCATGGAATCAAGGAGAATCGTAGGCGAAGCCTTCCCGAAGGGTACTCCTAACCTCTTGCGTGCAAGGCAAGCGCTCTACCAATTGAGCTATGACCCCTTTTTGGTGGATACTGGTCGGACTCGAACCGACATTTTCCTAGTTGCGAACTAAGCGCTTTTCCGATTAAGCTACAGACCCAAAGTTGGTGGATTGCGATCGGATTTGAACCGATATCTTTCTAGCGGCCAGCTAGATGCTTTTCCAGTTAAGCTACGAACCCATTTAACAGGAGCGGTAGGACTCGAACCTACAACATTCGAGGTAGAAGCTCGACACTCTATCCAGTTGAGTTACACTCCCGTATTGTTTGTTAATAAGGCTGGCGTGCGGGTGGCCAGAAAGGCTCTTCTGGCTTTTTGGTGAAAAGTGTATAATGAGATACTACTAATTGATTTCTACCGTATGGATCTTCATCTTGACAGACTGCTTAATCTACCCGATGTTACTGTTGAAAGTTGCATCCAATT
>NZ_JAHREU010000127.1:0-7743 GCF_020883145.1 Microcoleus sp. CAWBG27 | reverse complement strand
TTGATGTACTCCACAGTAGCGTTTAAAGTCTTTGGGGGTTAACTTTTGTAATTCTTCGTAATTCATATTCTCAATCTAATTTTTGTTTTATTTTACCTCGAACGATTGCACTTTCGCAAGAGGTCTACTGATATCTATACCTAAGACTGTTGATGTCATTTTTGGCTCCAGATATACTCCAATTTATGAAAGAACCGACAGGCAATTGAATACTAACCTTGTCAATGCAGGCTTTCCCGATAATGCCGAGAGCCTAAGATACTGTCCAGTTTGATGTGCGCCTGTCATCAGTAATGGGAGCTTATCTACGCAACAGACTTATACAGTCTAAGGGGCGGGCCAACTTCACCGATTTCTGATGTCCTTGGAGAACACTTTCTGCTGTTACAGAACCATTTGCATAAAACTTTCCTTGTTTCTTTAGATTTACTTTGCTTGTCGGCTCGATCGCCTGATTGTCGGTACGATCGCCTGTTTGTCAGTTCGATCGCCTGTTTGTCAGCTCGATTGCCTGCTTGTCGGCTCGATCGCCTGCTTGTCGGCTCGATCGCCTGCTTGTCGGCTCGATCGCCTGCTTGTCAGCTCGATCGCCCACTTGTCGGTATGATTGAATCAATGACGTGGCGATCGACTGACTCACTCTTTTAAGATACAAGGGGCGGGCTGCGCTAACGACAAATAGCTCGGTTGTTGGGCCAAGTTATACCCGCACGGTGTCCTTTTGAGAGAAATATCCAGTTATTCGGACACCATTTTTTCCACATACCCCCGATGTGCAAGCTAAATCCTGTATATGAAGAATTAGTGGGGTTGCGTTTTCGCTCGCTCTCGTTTTTGGCTGATGTATGCGGGGAAGATGTAACTCCGTACTGCTGATTGAGGGGTCTCATACCTCGATCGCCCATCGATCGACCGTAGTGCATCTAGATTGTCTATGATAGTCGATGGGGAGAGGCGGAGAGACATATAACAGCTTCGCTCTTCGGGTAAACAGGGGAAGAGCATTTGAGGCGTTTTAATTAGGCATTGAAATATACAATTTAAATGCTGTAGAGCTTATCAATTATTTATGGGTGCAGCGCTCTGCCAATTGCTCGATCGCCAATCTAGACCACAATCGTTAATATCAGTGGATGCTTTGGATGCTTTTAAATCACAGCGGGCGTCCATCATTAGGGTCAAGTCAACAATAATATCAAACCGTAACAACAAAAACAACTGATATAACAATAATTTAATAAGTTATTTTGGCTAATGGAAGTGAATATGTTTAACGCAACTGAACTGCTAATTAACGATTTTGTTTGGAGGCTAATTGAAGGCTACGGGCACACCTACGGTGGCTTCAAATCTGACTATGGCGAAATTATTGCTTGGGTAGCCGATATGGCTTTGGAAAATATTGCTAATAGTGATGCTCTTTACCACAATGTGGAACACACTATTTTAGTGACATTGGTGGGACAAGAAATTCTGCGCGGGAAGCACATCCGCGAGGGCGGTGTTTCCTGCGAACATTGGCTGCATTTCCACATTGCTTTGCTGTGTCACGATATCGGGTATGTCAAGGGCGCTTGTCGGCAAGATAGAACAGATTTAGGAGTGTATGCAACGGGAATAGGTGACATGAATTTAACCCTACCTAGGGGGGCGACTGATGCGAGTTTGACCCCTTATCATGTCGATCGGGGAAAGATGTTTGTTGAGGAGCGATTTGGGGGGCACAGACTGATTGATGCCAACCTGGTTAAGCAGAATATTGAGTTAACTCGTTTCCCGGTTCCTCGGGATGAAGACTATCAAGATACTCTGAATTATCCGGGTTTGGTGCGGGCGGCAGATTTAATCGGTCAGTTGAGCGATCCGCGATATTTGCAAAAGGTGACTGCGCTGTTTTATGAATTTGAGGAGACTGGTCAAAATCAGGTGTTGAAGTATCGCAATCCGGCGGATTTGCGGGAGGGGTATCCTAAGTTTTATTGGAATGTGGTTTATCGGTATGTCAAGGATGCGATCGGCTATTTAGAATTGACGCAACAGGGGAAACAAATTGTTGCTAATCTGAATGCAAATGTGTTTCGGGTGGAGCATTCTGAGGCGGGAGTTGAGGAGGTGGCTTCTGTTCGTTAGGCTTGGAGTTGAATTGGGGCGGGCGTTCTGGTTACTGATGCGAGATCGAAAGGGCGATCGTCCTATTTAATGTTGAGCTTGTGAATTGTTCTCGATTGGGCGATCGCAATATAGTCAATACTTCGGACAGTTTTTTAACGACTCTGTAAGCGTTACAGCGTAAGCCCTGGCATTTTTAATGGTTTTTTGAAACGAGCGGGCGCTTACTTAAAGATTGAAAAAATAGTCATCCCTATAGCCATCAAGGGTTTGAGATACTAGATTAGATCTAAAACTGTCCGAAGTATTGATATAGTAAAATATAGCTATACCCACAGCCGCCAGCAAATTTTAAAATGTTTTGATTGTCATTGCTCGATAGATTGATTCGTTCGATCCTTAAGAAAGAGAGAAAACTAACAATGAGATTCATTAATCCGAAAACCGATTTTGCCTTTAAAAAAATATTCGGTGGCAACCAAAGCAAACCAATCTTAATCAGCTTTCTGAATGCCATGATTTATGATGGCAATCCCACCATCACGGATTTAGAAATTATCGACCCATATTTACCATCCAGAGTCTCTTATCTTAAAGAGTCTTACCTGGATGTCAAAGCAAAACTTGCAGGAGGTACAACTGTAATTATCGAGATGCAAGTTTTAAATGTAGAATCTTTTGCGAAACGGGTGGTTTACAATACTGCGAAAACTTACTCAACTCAACTGGTTCGCGGTGAAGGTTACTTTAAGTTAAAGCCTGTAATTGCTTTGACAATTACGGATTTTGAAATGTTTGACAATGACCGAGAAGTAATTTCTCACTTTGTGTTCAAGGAGAAAGATCGTTTATTTGATTATGTCGATCCAGAGATAGAATTGATCTTTATCGAGTTGCCGAAATTCAACAAACAATTGGATGAGTTAGAAACTTTGACTGACAAGTGGGTTTATTTTATGAAAAATGCTCCCAGTTTGGAAATAGTACCGTCAACAATGGAAACAGTCTCGGAAATACAGCAAGCTTTTGCGATTGCTAATGAAACTAACTTGAATCCAGAGGAGTTGGCAGATTTAGAAGCACGCGAAAGGTATATCCTGGATCAGCAGGGAATCTTGCGAAAGGGAATTGAAGAAGCACTTGCACAAGGAATGCAGCAAGGAATGCAGCAAGGAATGCAGCAAGGAATGCAGCAAGGAATGCAGCAAGGAATGCAGCAAGGAATGCAGCAAGGAATGCGAGAAAAAGCTTTGGAAATTGCTAGGCAACTTCTTAATGTACTTGACAATCAAACTATTAGTCAAACTACTGGTTTGAATGTAGAAGATGTCCAAAACTTGCGGGAGGAATAGAAAGGAAGGATGCTCAGTCTGAAGGAGTCAACCACAATCAAATTGGTTTGATCGTTCGGACTGAGCGTCACGATCGAACGAGAGAGGACTTCAGTCCTGACTGTGAACCTATAGAGGACTTTGCCATCTGTCTAAAGGAAGATTTTATTAAACGAGTAAATTACGTATTATGCTGTAAAAGTCAGGCAGAGGGAAAAGCTATCTCCGACTCTCACTCCCAATAGCTGACCAATCTTACAGTAAAAAAAAATAAATCTCATGACACCAGTCACTCCCAATCAAACTTCATCTCAATACGAAACTACCCAATCTGAAGAAAAAATTGAGTCTCTGGTAGAAGAAGTTAAGCCAGAAACCGAACTCGATTTAGAATTCCTGTACACCAGAGATATTGAATTCCGCCAAGAAACAATTTATTTCATTGTAGTCGATCGCTTCCACGACGGCGACTCCACAAACAACGAAGGCCCAAACCCAGAACTTTACGATCCTGAAGGCAAAAATTGGGGCAAATATTGGGGCGGCGACTTGCAGGGAGTTATCGACAAACTCGATTACTTAAAAGATATGGGCGTTACTGCGGTATGGTTGACTCCGCTTTTTGAGCAAGTAGAAGCATTATTTGTCGAACAAGCTGCGATTCACGGCTACTGGACTAAAGATTTTAAGCGGCTAAATCCCCGGTTTATTGCCAAAGGTGACAATCCTTCTGTCAACCAAACACAAGAAACTAAAGATACGGTATTTGACAAATTAGTTGACGAGTTGCACCAGCGAAAAATGAAACTGGTACTCGATATTGTCTGCAATCACAGCAACCCGGATTTTAGTGGCAAAAAAGGGGAACTCTACGATGATGGCGTGAAAATAGCTGACTTTAACGACGATAAAGATAACTGGTATCACCACTACGGGGAAGTGACTAATTGGGAAGATGAATGGCAAGTCCAAAACTGCGAACTGTCTGGTTTAGCGACTTTCAACGAAAATAATACTGAATACCGCCGTTATATCAAATCAGCAATTAAACAGTGGCTGGACAGAGGGGTTGATGCTTTGCGGGTTGATACTGTTAAGCATATGCCGATCTGGTTTTGGCAGGAATTTAATGCTGATATTTTAACGCACAGACCTGATGTTTTCATTTTTGGTGAATGGATTTACAGCGACCCGAGAAATGACCTTTCTGTCGAGTTTGCGAATGAGTCGGGGATGACTATTTTGGATTTTGGTCTGTGCGTGGCTATTCGAGAAGCTTTGGGATATTGTGCGGAGGCGGGATTTAAGTTAATTCAGGATGTTCTGGATTTGGATAGCCGCTATTACGGGGCGACGGAGTTGATTACTTTTATTGACAACCACGATATGCCGCGGTTTCAGTCGTTGAATGCCGATCGACAAATGCTGCGGTTGGCGATATCTTTAATGATGACGACTCGTGGCATTCCTTGCCTTTATTACGGTACCGAACAGTACCTGCACGATGATACTGAAGGGGGAAATGACCCTTACAACCGCCCGATGATGGAAAAGTGGGATACTGATTCGCCGATTTACCGCGATGTGCGGTTGCTGTCTGGGTTGCGGCGGCTGAATCCTGCTATTTCGATGGGGAGTCAGTGGCAAAAATATCTAACTGCTGATGTTTATTGTTACGTCCGCCGCTATCGCGATTCTGTGGTGTTTGTGGCGATGAATCGGGGCGAGTCTGTGACTGTTGAAGCGGTTGATACTGAGTTGCCGGATGGAGAGCATACGGAGGTTTTATCGCGCCGCAAGTTTGAAGTTAAAGATGGGATGCTGCATAATTTGGAGTTGGGCGATCGCGAAGTAATGATTTTTAGCCGAGTGGGAGAGCGAGTTAAGGCGAAAACTATTGTGCGGGCCCAGCTTAACAGTGTTAAAAGTCAGCCTGGGGAAAGAATTGTGGTGGTTGGAGATTGTCCTGAGTTGGGGAATTGGGATATTAGTAAGGCTTACCCGCTGGAGTATATCAATACTAATACTTGGTTTGGGGAAATTCCTTTTAATGAAAGTGCGGGGAAGTTGATTTCTTATAAGTATGCGCTGCTGCGGGAAGGTATGTCGCCGCTGCGAGAAAATTTGGTTTGTCGGCGCTGGGTTTTGGCTTCGGAAGGGACTGTGAAATGGCGGGATAAGTGGGCTTCGGGACGGGAGTCTTAGTTGGGATTTTTGATTTTGGTGTGAGAGAGTCAAACAATTTTAGGGTGCTTGTGGGCGCACATTAGCGATGATTAAGGTTCGTAGTGCGGACTTCAGTCCGCAGCTTTTTGCGGACTGAAGTCCGCACTACGAACCGTTTTTGTTATGGTAATCGACCGGACATCATAATAAAACCGGGTTTTAAGAACAGCAGAGTGCAAAAATCCTGCATGAGATTCGGAAACAGCGATAAGGGTCGATCGCTCGATTCCAAGGACTTAAGCTTTTATGCTGTGTTAGTTGAAGCATTTATGTTTAACCTGATGTATATTTCTCCAGAGCAAGACCAAAAAATTCGCTACATCATCCGAGAGTGCGGTCAAGAAGCCCACAAGCTTGCAGCGGAACCTTTTGAAGTTTCCGAGAAAGGCCCAGATGACTACGTGACGAGTATCGATCGCTACTTAGACGGACAACTATCAGCAGCATTTAGCGCTTTGTTTCCTGAAGATGGCAGGATCACGGAGGAAAACACGTCCTCCAGAGCAGCTTACCAGGCAAATTACCGGCGCCTCTGGTGCATCGATCCCCTTGACGGGACGGAGGGATTTATTCAGGGAAAACAGCACTATGCTGTGATGGTGGGGCTGCTGTTGGAGGGGGAACCGGTGGCCGGCTGGATCTACGCCCCGGCTTTTGACCAAATGTATTTTGGCGGTAAAGATTGGGGATTGTTCCAAACTGTGGGAACCTCTTCGCCGCAGCCGATCGCTATGAGCAAACCCCCCGCTCCGACACCGTTAAATTGTAAAATTATTCTCGGCGACAGAGACCAGAAAAACTATGCCGGGGCGATCGCCCAAAGCATCCCGGGAGCAGAATTTTACTCGCTGGGAAGCTTTGGCTTAAAAGTTATGGAAATCATAGAAGGTCGAGCCGGTTTGTACCTGTATTTCAACGGTAGAGTTAAAGTGTGGGATACCGCCGGCCCTCTGGCCCTAGCAAAGGCAGCCGGATTGGTCTGTTGCGACTTGCAAGGTCAACCGCTGAGGTGGACGGCAGATGCGATCGAGCCGGAGTCTCTGGCCCACACGCAGTCGATCGCGATCGGCTGGCCCGATTACATAGAAGCTCTGTTGGGCAAAGTTCAACAGGCAGTGGGACGCTGTTCATCAGTTGACAGTTGACAGTTGACAGTTGACAGTTGACCTCTGACAGTTGACGGCTACCCATAGCCGTCGATAGAAGAGGATTGCAAGCAATGAATCATTTTGTTTGATTTCCGCTTAAACGGGGAGGCTTCAGACCCAATTTTCAAGCGTAAAACTGTTTAGGATTAAAAAATCTGCCAATTTTACACGAACCGCGCCTCTGCGCCCTTATAAAAAAAAGTTCGGCAAGCGGAAAACGAGCGAGTCTTTAGACCGCTTGATGAAAGCGGCACGGGCGGTTTCAACCGCCGTGAATCTTTCTTGATTCTTAACTTTTTTAGCATTTAAAAAGGCTTTTTGCCGTTACACTCTATTGTTGGTATGGATACACAGGTGTAAACCTGGGAAGCAAATGCCTACCATATATTAAAGGTACGCGGGGACTCCACGGAACCAAGGGCTAAGCCCCTTAAACGCTTGAGGAGCTTGCTGAAAGGCAAGGATAGCAGCCCACCATTTTTTGGCAAGAGGATTGCGCCCAGGAACCCTAGCAATAGGGATATTAAGAACGAAATTTCTTAAGAATCTCAGTCGCTGAAGCGCTGAGAGTGTCAACATCAATTAAAGGAGTAACGGATTGTTTGTTTTTTCAAACAGCGATCGTTCCCTAGCTGTTGGGTGTCGCCTAATCTAATTTCCCACCTCCGCGAGTTTGCATGAAGACAGAAGCTTTCAGTGAGCTGTTCCCTCTATTTAAGGGTGCTAACCCAGAAACCTTGGGAGGGCTGCTATCCAATGCCGTTAAGCATGAGTATCCCCCAGGCCGAGCTGTGGTGATGGAGGAGGCGTTGCTGAGTTAGAGTATGAATAGGAGGAATAATTTATGCAATGCCCTGAATGTAAATCAACCCATATCCGTAAAAACGGCAAGAAGAAAGGAAAACAAAATCACATTTGTGTCCAATGCA
>NZ_JAHREU010000126.1:0-8083 GCF_020883145.1 Microcoleus sp. CAWBG27 | reverse complement strand
AGAGGGCTGGTGTTGAAAGTTCCTTGTCTCAAGGAATTCGTGTTTTTGGTTTGCGCGAGGCTCGTTACATGGGTCTTGCCAAAACTCGTCTGCAACATATTGTGACTGCTGCTGCGATGAATTTGTCTAGAATGTGGGCTTTTTGGCGCGACATTCCGATTGGTAAGACTCGTATCTCTCGTTTTGCGGCTCTTTTTCCCTCTGCCTCATCATAGTTTTTTTCCACGATTGTGGGATGTTTGGTTTCACCCTTTTTTAATTCGCCAACAGTCTCTTGAAACCGCGTCTACACAGACAAAACCTGCCTTCGCAGGTTGAAAGAAGACTCGGCGGTTGAAACCGCGTCTACACAGACAAAACCTGCCTTCGCAGGTTGAAAGAATCATGTATTCCAGAAGACTCGGCGGTTAGAAACCGCGTCTACACAGACAAAACCTGCCTTCGCAGGTTGAAAGTATCCCAGAAGACTCGGCGGTTGAAACCGCGTCTACACAGACAAAACCTGCCTTCGCAGGTTGAAAGAATCATGTATCCCAGAAGACTCGGCGGTTGAAACCGCGTCTACACAGACAAAACCTGCCTTCGCAGGTTGAAAGAATCATGTATCCCAGTCCGCGAAGGCGGACTTTGTTTGTGTAGCCGCGGTTTCTAACCGCCGGGTCTCCGTTTGTTTGGGGTTTCTAACCGCCGGGTCTCCGTTTGTTTGGGGTTTCTAACCGCCGGGTCTCCGTTTGTTTGGGGTTTCTAACCGCCGGGTCTCCGTTTGTTTGGGGTTTCTAACCGCCGGGGTCTCCGTTTATTTGTGTGCCCGCAAACTCTACGGTTTCTAACCGCCGGGGCCTCCGTTTGTTTGCGTAGTTATTGATGAGTTTTGTAATTTATTTGAGTTTTACTCTTGACATTGACATTAATGTCAAGGTTTAGGCTACAGGAGTTATTCTACCAAATCAAATTTCCCCATGACTCCCAATTCCCTCCCCATTTCTCGCCTCTGGCGCCTTGTGGAAGAACATCCGGATGCTGTGACTGCCGCCCTGTGCGGAATTCTAGTAATTTTGGGTTCGATCGCCCTACAAGTCGGTTGGCTGGGCTTAGCGGTGTTAATATTGCCCGCTGCTTACGTAATCGGTGGCTATTCCAGCACCCGCGAAGGGTTGACTACGCTGTTTGAAGAACGCGAATTAGATGTAGATTTGTTGATGATTGTTGCTGCTTTGGGCGCGGCCGGTTTGGGGCTGTGGCGGCGAGAATATCATTTAATTGTGGACGGTGCTGTTTTAATTTTAATCTTTGCAATTAGTGGCGCGCTGGAAGGTTATGCTATGCAGCGGACTGAACGGAGTATTCGCAGTTTGATGAGCTTGACTGCGGATACTGCGCGGGTGCTAATGTACGATGGGGAACGAGAAATTGCGATCGACAAATTGGCAATTGGCGATCGTATTTTAGTCAAGCCCGGAGAAATCATCCCCACAGATGCAATAATAGTTGAAGGCTACAGCAGCCTGAATCAAGCCTCAATTACCGGCGAATCGATGCCCGTGGAAAAAACAGCGGGCGATGAAGTCTATGCAGGCACGATTAACGGTGCCGGCGCGCTACAATTGGAAGTTCACAAAAGTCCAGAAAGCAGTTTGATTCAGCGAGTGATTCGGCTGGTGCAACAAGCGCAAACCGAAGCGCCGCCTTCTCAGCAGTTTGTGGAAAAATTCGAGCGCGGTTATGCTAAATTGATTGTCGGTTTAGGCTTGCTGCTAGCAACTTTGCCGCCCTTTATTTTGGGCTGGAATTGGGAAGACACCATCTATCGGGCGTTGATTTTTCTAGTAGTCGCATCTCCCTGCGCGCTGATGGCTTCGATTATGCCAGCGCTGCTTTCGGGAATTGCTAACGGCGCGAGACAGGGAATTTTGTTTAAAAGCGGCGCGCAATTAGAGATAATAGGTCAAGTTCGGGCGATCGCCTTTGATAAAACCGGCACTCTCACCACGGGAAAACCGGAAGTTGTCAGAATTGTCCCCGCAACCGGATATACTGAAACAGAAGTTCTGCAATTGGCTGCGGCTTTGGAAGCTCATTCCGAACACGCGATCGCCCAAGCAATTGTCCAAGCCGCAAATCAGCAACAGTTACCGCTGTCAAGTGCTACGGACGTACAAGCAAAAATCGGTCAAGGAATTGTCGGTAAAGTTAACAATCAAATTATTACCATTGGTAAAGCGGATTTTGTCAGAGCAACTTCGGAATTGACAGAAATAAGTCATCAATTGCAAGCAGAAGGAAAAACCGTTGTTTGGGTAGCAAAAGGCGATGAACTTTTAGGTATCATTGCAGTAGCAGATACAGTCCGCCCGGAAGCAGCAGCCACAATAAAACGCCTGCAAAAATTAGGAATAGAACATATCATAATGCTGACAGGCGACAACCAGCAAACCGCCCAATATATCGCCCGCCAATTAGGAATCAATGAAGTGTACGCCGAACTTTTACCCGAAGACAAAGTGCACCTAATTAAAAAGCTGCAAACCCAGTATCAAACCGTCGCAATGGTAGGAGACGGAATCAACGACGCCCCCGCCCTCGCCCAAGCATCCGTGGGAATTGCGATGGGGATTTCCGGCAGCGACGTAGCTTTAGAAACTGCTGACATCGTATTAATGGCGGATAAGTTAGAACAATTAGCTAAAGCAATTAGTTTGGGCCGCCGCGCTCAAAATGTGGTCAAGCAAAATATTGTGTTTGCACTCAGTTGCATTATACTGTTGTTAGCTGCTAATTTTTTCGGAAATATCACAATGCCGATCGGTGTCATCGGCCACGAAGGGTCTACAGTAATCGTAACCTTAAGCGGCTTGCGCCTGCTGAGAAACTAGACAAATCGACACAGAAGAAGAGCGACACCAAATCCGCTCTTTTTCGTCCTGCATTCCTCTCTCTCTTCTCGAACTCTGCGTTCTCTGCGCTCTCTGCGGTAAAAAAATCCAAATATTAAGAAAAACTACAATTTGCGATCGCATTACTCAAAACACGCTAGTGTCAAAAGTATTGAATCATACCAAAACCTAAAATTGCTCTAGACTGCAATAAAAATTCACCTAGAAACAGTCTGGAAAATGATATTCAATTCATTGCACCAAGAGCAATTGAAAACAAGTTTTCGATTGGAGGCAATATGAACCACAAAGTCATTGGGGCCACGCGAAACGTTGCAATTGTTGGCCCATATTTAAGCGGTAAAACCGCACTTCTCGAAAGTTTGCTATCGGTGACAGGAGCAATTACCCGCAAAGGTAATGCTAAAGATAGCAATACAATAGGTGACAGTTCGCCGGAAGCGCGCGATCGCAAAATGAGCCTAGAAGTCAACAGCGCGAGCACCGAATACGAAAACGTCCGCTTCACATTTCTTGACTGCCCCGGCTCGATCGAATTTGCCCAAGAAACTTACAATGCACTTATCGGTGTCGATGCAGCCGTGATTGTTTGCGAACCAGTTGCCGATCGCACTTTAACCCTCGCCCCGCTGTTCAAATTCCTCGACGATTGGGAAATTCCCCACCTAGTTTTCATCAATAAGATCGATCGCGCTTGCACAGACGAAACGACTTGCGGTAGCAACTTCACCAACGTGATCGATGCGCTCAAATCGGTTTCTAGCAGACCAATTGTACCTCACCAATACCCGATCGGCAAAAACGAACAAATCATCGGTTTTATCGACTTAGTAACCGAACAAGCTTACCACTATCACTCCGGAGCACCCGCAGATCCCGTCCCGCTTCCCGAACACCTCAAAGCACAAGAAAGCGCCGCGCGACAGGAAATGCTGGAAGCATTAGCCAATTTTGACGACCGTTTACTGGAAGAATTGCTCGAAGAAATCAATCCCGATGCTGAAGAGATTACCCGCGATTTCAAGATGGAATTAGGCGCTGATTTAATAGTGCCCGTATTCATCGGTATCGCCGAACAAGATTTCGGCGTGCGACCTCTGCTGGAAGCTTTACTCAGAGAAGCGCCGACACCGGAAACTACAGCAGAAAGGCGCGGTTTTATACAAGGTGAAAACAAGGTTCTCGGTCAAATCCTCAAAACCTATTACACGCCGCAGGGAGGCAAATTATCGTTAGTGAGAGTGTGGCGGGGAACCCTCGCAGATGGAGCAGTTTTGAACGGGGTTCGAGTTAACGGTTTGTACCGATTGACTGGCCAGCAAACGCAAAGTTTGCAGTCCGTCAGTGCCGGGAAAATTGTGGCTGTAGGCAGGCTGGAAGGCTTGAAAACAGGCGATGTGCTGGGTTCAGACGAATTCTTACCAAAAGCAGAAATCATCTCGCCTGTGTACGCACTGGCGATCGTCCCCGAAAAGCGCAATGATGAAGTTAAGCTGAGTTCTGCCTTAGCTAAACTATTAGAAGAAGACCCATCTTTAGTTTGGGAACAGCACGGAGACACCCACGAAATTATACTTTGGGGTCAAGGTGAAATCCATCTGAAAGTAGCCTTAGACAGGTTGCGCCGCAAGTACAATTTGCCGATGGTAACTCACTTACCGCAAGTACCGTACAAAGAAACCATCCGCAAACCCGCATCATCCATTCACGGGCGCTACAAACACCAAAGTGGCGGACACGGACAGTTTGGCGACGTGTACCTCGACATTGCACCGCAGCCTCGCGGAGAAGGCTTCAATTTCACCGACAAAATAGTCGGCGGAGTCGTTCCAAAACAGTATATTCCCGGCGTTGAAGTGGGAGTGCGCGAATATTTGGATCGCGGCCCGTTGGGTTTTCCCGTGGTAGATGTATCGGTGACTCTGACAAACGGTTCCTATCATTCTGTTGATAGTTCGGAACAAGCTTTTAAGCAGGCGGCGCGGTTGGCGATGCAGTCGGGGATGGAGAAGTGCGAATCAACTTTGCTGGAGCCGATCGCCAAAGTTGAAATTTGCGCTCCCAACGAGTGTACATCAAAGGTGTTGCAGTTAGTCAGCGGACATCGCGGTCAAATTCTCGGCTATGAGGGTAAAGCAGACTGGAAGGGATGGGATGCTGTTTCGGCTTATTTGCCGATCGCCGAAATGCAGAATTTGATCGTAGAATTGCGATCGCAGACGATGGGTGTGGGATTTTTTAACTGGGAGTTCGATCGATTACAAGAAGTACCGGAACCTTTGGCTAAGCGAGTTTTGCTAACTACTGGAAATGGCAACGGTAACGGTAAAAATTAAACCGTAGGGGCGGGTTCACCAACCATATATAACGATGACCAACAATATATAAAAACCCGCCCCCACCCACCATAAATCTGAATGTACATTAATATTGTTTGTTGGGATGGGGCGGGTTTTTGAGATTGTTTGTTTGGTGGCGGTTATTATTGGTGAACCCGCCCCTACGAGATTGTGTCGGTTAATTAAAATTACAATTTTGTTGGTAAATTTGATTGGTAGGGGCGGGTTCACCAACCATATATAACGATGACCAACAATATATAAAAACCCGCCCCCACCCCACCATAAATATGAATGTACTTAATATTTTGGGTTGGGATTGGGCGGGTTTTTGAGATTGTTTGTTGGGTGCAGATTATGGTTGGTGGAATCCGCCCCTACTGATTTGAATGATAATTCAGCTTATTTAGTCAACTCATTTAACCCTGAAATAACATTCTGAGCTAGCATTAAAGCATTTCTGGCTTGTTGTTGTAAGTTAGAGATAGTATCTGCATAATCAGCTTGATTCCTCATTTTTCTTAAGCGAGTTAAATCTTCACCTATCTCTATCATAGTCTGGGATTTTGATTGATTTTTAAATTTTTGAGGTACATATTGATGCGGATTAATCTTATAAGCTTTATTGCCCGATAATTGAGGATCTTGTTGAATGTCGCGGCAGTAATTCCGTGCTAAGCAAAACACAGCATAATAAGCTCTACTTACAGCCGATCGCAATTTTGCTTCTTCACTGGTTCCGGCTAGCTCTTGTGCTAAATTAAAGTATTCTGACCAATCGAATTTCATTCCCACCCCAAGTCAATGTGTAGTATATTGTTAGGAATGACCAGACTCGCATCTAGCCACCAAGTGCGATCGAGAGTTTTCAACTTTTCAAAAGCTTCCTCGACTTCGAGTTTAGTATAGATGGTAATCCAGAGCGATCGCCAATTGGCAATTTCTGGATCTGTTTTCACTTCCAAGCCCAATCTTTCCGTAGGAAATAGTTCTCTAATTTTAGAATAAGCTTCTAAAATTAAACTTAACATCACTTCTTGCTCGATGATTAACTTAAAGGCTTCTAACGGATCTTCTACTATGTAAAGACTTCTGATTTTATTGAAATCGGAGATTAAATCGTCAAAAGGTGTGGTTTCAATGGCAGACTCTTGGATAGCAGTCATAATTGTCGATCGCGAATGCTTTGCTTGTTAATATTTTAGCAAATACGATCGCAATTCTGTCGTAACCCAACAAGAAACCGGGTTTCTGCGAAAAATCGTTAAAGGAAATTAAAGATATACATAGAAACCCGGTTTCTGGCCTCATCTTGCATCAGCCCGAAACTAACGGCGAAAAACCCTCGACCACAAAGCTATAATTATCGCAGTCAGCAGACTAGCAGTCACCCCAGATAGAATACTAAATCCCATAATCACCCTCAATCCCGAACCAGGCTCAAAAATCGGCACAAAGGTATTTATGGCAGTATTGATAGTAGGATTTGCCTCAATTTCTGTTTTGAAGCCAGCCGCCGCCGAAGCTACAGTCCCGCCAGTTGACAATCCGACACCGACGATACCGACGATTGTCTGAAAAGTGCGATCGCTCTCAGCCTTCCGAATCTCAACCGTACCTCTAATAGTATCAGTCAAACTCCGCAAAATTTCCAAACAAGGGCGAAAATTGTCAATATCTTTTTGGATTTGTTTGGGATAGTGTTGTTCAGCCTTGTCCCAAAAATCCTGCAAAAACTGCAAATCATCCGTAGGTTTAGCCTTGGCTTGAATTTCAGTCAACTTAGTCTGATACTTTTCCAGATTCACCTTAATTGTGCTAAATTGTAACTCCAAATAATTAAGATCGATCGCAAAATCAGACAATTTCCCCATCGCCTCCATCAGCTTCTGGAGATTCAGACGAGAAGTATTCCGCATCTGCACAATTTCGTTGTAATTATTCACCAACCGATCCTTTAAAACTAGACTTTTCTCATAAGCCCAAATAATCTTATGACGGTAACACAGCAAATCCAGCCCATTTATCAAAAACTCCCTAGCCCAGGTTTTAAAAGCCACTTCATCGGGATATAAAATCACCAAAAGTTGACAGTTATCCTCAATCTTGTCGCCCCAAAACTCAAATACTTTCCCACCTAAAAACTCACCACTTCCTTGAGGAACACCATCTTTTGCAAACAAACACTTGTAAACTTGTTTTGCAAGTTCTTCCTTTTCCGCATCATCCCCAGATTCCAGCCAACCCGAAAGCATCCAAGTTTTGCCGATATTTTCCAACTGCGGCGGTTTGGGAATTAAATATTGCAAGCTTTCAATCAGTTTAATAACTTTATCGGGTTCGTACTTATCCTCAACGTAAGCATTAAATAAAATTTGGTAATTATCGCTTAGGTTCCAGCGGCGGTAGCTGCCTTTGACTGAATGATTGTTGAGATTTCCTATAAAAGGTAAATCGGCTACTGCTTTCTCCTGTAACGCCAGAAATTTTTGTTTTTGTTGGGGAGTAAAAGAAACATTCAGTTGTTGGTGAATTTGTTCGGCTAAAGCATCTAAAAATTTGATGTAGATTTTGCGAGTTTCCGGTTCGCCGACACCCAACCCTTGTTTGAGAGTGTAGCTAAATAAATTTAGGGTAGGGTCAACTAATTTGAGCATAAAATCTTTTATTGATGGTTACAAAAAATTACCGGGCGATTGGAAATCGCGTCTACACAATAAAATTACCCGGCGGTTGAAAGAGACTGTTGGCGAATGTCTGAGGGGTAAAACCCCTCAGACATCGCCATGCTGAAATAGGCAAAATGATTGTGCGACCATACACCATATTAAATAATTTATTATGACTCTT
>NZ_JAHREU010000125.1:0-8422 GCF_020883145.1 Microcoleus sp. CAWBG27 | reverse complement strand
TTATTTTAGGTGAATTTGACAAGTATCTGTAACTCTAAAACCGCATAGGTTCAGCCCAAAAGTTTTTGGGCTTCCAGTTTTCACAACTGGTAAAAAAATCAAACCCACATCTGCGGAATGTGGGTTATAATTCGACATACATAATTTAATTTAAAAAAAGCGATCGCCTTTTGTTCATCTTCAAAAAAAGCCGATCGCCCGCCCGCACAATTTACGCTGCTGATTTCCCTTGCATTTCCAGCAACTCAGGAATCGTCACAAACCGATATCCCTCCTCCTTCAAGCCAGCAATCATATCCGGTAAAGCCTTGATAGTACGAGATCGATCGCCCCCGCCATCGTGCATCAACACAATCGCCCCCGGCTTCGCACCCTTCAACACATTCTCAACAAAAGCTTCTGGTTGAGCGCGCGGATCTGTATCCGCAGAAGTTACCGACCACATCACCACAGAATAATTTTGTTCCTTAGCATACTTAGCCAAACCATTAGTCAAAACTCCTCCCGGCGGGCGGAAATAAGTAGTCTTGACTCCCGTCGTTTCGTAAATAAGTTTTGCCGTGCGATCGATTTCGCTAGCCGCCGTCGCCGCATCCATCGGATCGTATGGGTGATGCCACGTATGATTGCCGATCGCGTGACCTTCTGCTACAACTCGACGAGCAATGTCAGGAGAAGTTTCGAGAGATTTACCTATCCAAAAAAATGTTGCTTTAATGTCATTTTGCTTAAAAATATCCAGCATTTGTTCAGTCGTTTCTGGCCACGGCCCGTCATCCACTGTTAAAGCAATAACTTTCTGAGAATATTTGATTGTCCCTTCAAAAACAGTTGTTCCCTGAAACTGCTCTGGCGGCACAAAAGTCAAGCGTTTTTCTTTGGGTTCCAATACGGTGAGAAGTTCCTCAACTGTGCGATCGAGATTAAAGCTTGTTCGATCGCCTCCAACCTCCTTTGCTAGCGGATTTACCGTTAAGGATTGGTTGAGGTTCTGCACGGCGGCGGTTGCAGGTTTGTCGCTTCCCTGTTGGTTTCCTGGTAGCAGCATACCCACGATAAAGCTGATTGCAGCCGCTGCCAGGGCGATCGCCACAAAACGCCATTTTTTTCGCAGTCTTTGAAATAGATGATTTCCGGTCACTTGGGATTCCCTTCACTCCACACTGCCGATAATGATAATGGGAATTTCAGGGAAAAGAAACCTAATTTTTGATAAATATGTCTCAGCGGGATTGACAGCGGTATCGGAAGGGCGATCGAATCCGGGCGATCGAATCCGGGCGTAGACAGACTAAACTCCCCTTCGCGGGTTGAAGAAATTCAGGTTTGATATTTTGCATCTATACAATGGAGAATTGCCAGCGACTCCACCAGAGTCAAATCTCCATCCACCAACGCCTGTATGCGGTGAAACGGGTTAATTGCCAGAAAATCGGGTGCAAATTGGTCGCCGTCGAGGTTAAGTGCGATCGGCTCAAACGCAACTTGTTTCTCCAGAAGTGCCACCCACACGCGACGAGAATTCAGAGAAATCGGATTGTAGTACAGTTTCAGCATCGGATTTTTCTCGAACGACACCACCAGTTTAGCAGCCAAATGTCTTGATTTTACGTAGTTTGGCAGAGTGGGAGTGTTCGGAAAGGGCGATCGACACCCCATGTCAAAAAAAGATTTCAAAAAAAGTTGTATTACCCCCTTGACAGTCCTGTAGTACGCAATGTAGTATAAATATATAGCAAAGGGGAAAGAGCTTCAAAGCTTTATCTCACAAGCAATACGAACCTTGAAAACAGAATAGGAAATTAACAATGTCACATACTTTTGGACATTTGGCGGTGTAGACTCCGGCAACCATCACCCCCTAGGGTTGTAGTACGCGGAATCAACCGCCACCCCGTCCAAACACAAACCTTGTGGGGCTGTAGCTCAATTGGGAGAGCGTCGCTCTGTCACAGCGAAGGTAGCGGGATCGAAACCCGTCAGCCCCGTCAAGCAATTTTAGATTTTGGATTTTGGATTTTGGATTTTGAGCTTTTCAATCAAAATTGAAAATCTTAAATTGAAAATAACAGCTTTACTCCCAGGAGCAATCTAAAATCTAAAATCTAAAATCAATAGTCCCGTAGGCAAAAGTCAAGCCGTCTGCCCCTCAAGCAGAAGATTGCGAGTGCAAACCTCGTCGGGACTCCCAGGTTAGGTGGCTGAGTGGCTCAAAGCGTCGGTCTGCAAAACCGAATTTCGCGGGTTCAAATCCCGCCCTAACCTCTGTTCCCAATCGTAATTAAAAATTACATAAATTCCATGAAATTTAATTATTTAGGGTACGCACTGTAAAGTCGGTCATTCTATCTACAAAACAGAGGAAGTAAAGCCTAATAGACATTGACGGAGGTTAGAAGTTATGAAGACCAAAACTACCGTTCTTTCAAAGTTCATGCCTAACGATGTATCAAATAATAGTGCCAACTTGGAAGATCAGTTGACTGCGTTCGTTCAAAAATCCCTTGCTGATAGCTATTCTCAAGACGTTGATGCTACCTTGCAACAGCTTGATGAGGCATGGGAAGCTCAGAAAATGGTTTGGCAACTGCGAGATGAAGCCCAAGTTTAATCGGCTAATTTCCAGAGGCTTACTTATTTTGAAAAACGACAAATCAAAAGATCAACCCAACACTCTTTTAATTGCCGTTTTTAACTTTGAAAGTAACAAAGCAACACAGTGCTGGACGCACAGATAGTTAGAAACCGGGTTTTTTACAAAAATTATTCACGCTAGCCGACAGATTAGGTAAAAAACCCGGTTTCTTTGAACTTATATCGCAAGCAGGGATGGTGTAACTGGCAACACTCTGGTCTCCAAAACCAGCATTCTGAGTTCAAATCTCAGTTCCTGTGCCAATTTTTTAATATCAAATTTGTAGTGCTGTAGGCAAATGGTTTAAGCCGCTTGGTTTTCACCCAAGTGATTTGCGGGTTCAACTCCCGTCAGCACTGTTTGTGGGTCGTTGGCAGAATGGTTTTGCAGCCGCCTTTTAAGCGGATGGATCGAGGTTCAATTCCTCGGCGACCTACCAAATTTTCAACCTTGGGTCGGTTCTCATATTGGTATGAGTAGCTGTCTGTAAAACAGTAGCTTAAAGCTTTGCTGGTTCGATTCCAGCCCGACCCATTCGCAACTGTATTTAATATGTAGTTGCGATCGAGAGAATGTGTTGTAATCGGACAACAACTCAGTTTGCGCGGCTGAAGATTTGGGGGTTCAAATCCCTCCATTCTCGCTCATTGAGGAGAGGTGGCCGAGAGGCTTATGGCGCTTTCCTGCTAAGAAAGAGCGGCTTAACACCCGTCGAGGGTTCAAATCCCTCCTTCTCCGTTTTCCCCCGATAGCTCAGTTGGTAGAGTGCTTGTGTGAAGAACAAGAGGCCGTCAGTTCGATACTGACTTGGGGGATTGCGTTGCCTTATAGCTCAATGGTAGAGCTGCACGCTGTTAACGTGATGGTTGTAGGTTCGAGTCCTACTGAGGCAGCCATTTTTTAAATTACTGGGTAGACAAATTGGTAAATTCGCCTATCTTTGAAACAGGCTTTTATCTATGTTGGCAGTCTACCCAACTATTCAACTATTGGGGAGTCGCCTAATCGGTATGGCACCGCTCTTTGAAAGCGGACAAATGCAGGTTCGATCCCTGCCTTCCCAGTTCTGCTATTACGAAAGCAGATTATGCTCCTGTAGCCCAACTGGCAGAGGCTGCAATTTCAAAAATTGTGTGTTACTGGTTCAAATCCAGTCAGGAGTACCAAATTTTCAACTAAGTTTCACTTGCTCTTGTGGCGGAATTGGCAGACGCGGCAGACTTAAAATCTGTTCTATTTTGATTGTGAGTTCGAGTCTCACCTTGAGCATGAACGGGATGTGGCGCAACTTGGTAGCGCGGCGGCTTTGGGAGCCGAAGGTTGCAGGTTCAAATCCTGCTATCCCGACTTTACCCCTGTGATGTAATTGGAAAACATCATCGAATCAGAATCGGTGTTTTTGCAGGTTCAACTCCTGTCAGGGGTACTTGGCTAACCGCCAATTTTTGCTATTTGCTCTCGTGGCGGAACGGCAGACGCGCTAGTTCGAGAAGCTAGTTTTCTACAGGTTCAAATCCTGTCGGGAGCATGAATTTTTGATAAATATCGGAGGAACTTACAGTGTCTAGGAAAAAAGTTAGTTTATCGAAAATGCCTCTGGAGCAATCGCGGTGCTTTTGAGCAACCAAAGTTAATCTGTGAATTGTGCCATAATCCTTCGCACTCACCCACAAATTAGGTAAAAAACCCGGTTTCTTTAGTCGGAGTGTATCCAGGACTGTTGATTAAACAAAATTGCCCTTGTAGCCCAATTGGAAGAGGTGCCTCGCTTAGAACGAGGAGGTTGCTGGTTCGAGGCCAGCCAGGGGTATTTGGTGATATCGCGGGTGAAGTAGCCTGGGTAGGCTTGGAGGTCTCATAAGCCTCTTCATAGCAGGTTCAACTCCTGTCCCCGCCACCAAAAATGCAGGTGTGATGTAATTGGCAACATGAGGCTCTTGTAAAGCTTTCTTGCGAGTTCAAATCTCGCCACCTGCTTGTCCTAAAGCTCAGAAGGAGTCTATCTAATTGTGCTAACTTTTCAACATAAGTTACAGCCCTAATTTTTTGTAGCAAATCTCAGTAAAAAGCATGAAAAGAATTGCGATCGCCCAAAACACGCTAAAAATTCTCGAAGATGGTTGCTACTTGTCCCCAGAAGGGAAGCAGGTTAAGATTGATCGCCAATTAGCATCCTGTGTTGCGGGGACGGCATACTACGAACCCGATGCCCTGTCAGCGATTCAGGAAAAGGTTCTCTCAGGTACTCCCCAATTCTCGAACACGGAATTTATGGTGAGAAATGAGACAACGCTGGTGGGTGCAGAGCGTCAAGGGCGATCGCAAAAATTTGCAAAAATTGGAGTCCTAAATTTCGCTTCTGCCAAAAATCCGGGTGGTGGATTTATCAAAGGCGCTCAAGCGCAAGAAGAGAGCTTAGCACGCAGTTCTGCACTGTACAAAAGCCTTTTAAAATGTCCCCAATACTACGAGTATCATCGCTCTCATAAATCGCTGCTTTACTCGGATAGACTCATCTACTCTCCCGGCTGTTCAGTATTCCGAAAAGATGATGGAACTTTGCTTGAGGAACCTTATCTTGTTGATTTTATCACGAGTTGCGCTCCGAATGCTGGTGAGATTTCCCGAAAAGAGTCAGAAAGTGCGGGAAAAATCCGCGAAACTCTGTACGGACGCGGTGCAAAATTGTTGGCTTTAGCTGTTGACAAAGGTTGCGATGCGTTAATTTTAGGAGCTTGGGGATGTGGTGTCTTCAGGAACGATCCATTTATGGTAGCTCAGATGTTTGCAGACTTTTTATTGCCAAACGGTCAATTTGCTGGCAGATTCAAAAGCGTACTATTTTCTGTACTAGACTCTAGCGAAGAAGGAAGGATATTTGCAGAATTTGACAATCGATTTTCCTCAGATTAGTCGAAATCGCGATCGCAATTTTTCCTGTGTCAACGCAATTTTAAATTTTCAATCATGCGGATATGGTGTAACGGTAGCATTCGAGTCTTCCAAACTCTAGGCACGAGTTCGAGCCTCGTTATCCGCTTGGCAAATTAAACAGTTTATAGATGACAGGTAACAAGTGTGCAGCGGCTTGTACACGAACATATATCTGTAGGGGCGAAGCATCACCGCAGTCAATATGAGATTATAACTAATCACTTATATGCGGTGATGCTTCGCCCTCTTCAAAAACCAGATCTACCCAACTGAAATATCAAATTTGTTTGCGGGTGTGATGTAAAAGCTAGCATCTGAGCGTGCCATTCTCAGCGCATGGGTTGGATTCCCATCATCCGCTTTTGTAGTCCTGTAGCTCAATGGTAGAGCGTTTGCCTTACAAGCAAGATGTTGCGGGTTCAATTCCTGTCAGGACTACCAATTTAGGGAGTGTAGCTCAAAGGATAGAGCGCCGCGCTTCGGACGCGGATGTTGTGGGTTCGAGTCCTACCACTCTCGTTGTTTTTGCCTGATTTTAAGGAGGTTGATTCCATTGAATGATTAATTTTTTATATTAAGAGCGATTCCCTACGGGATAGCTTCGCACGCGCGCACTTTGCGTGTCCCAATCTTTGGAGCCTACATACTTTAGTACGAGAGGAAAGGTAACGCTGTCAAAAACGGCGCGCGTTTGCGAACGAGGAGTGCAATGAACCCGATAGGTAGGCTTAGAAGTAGCCATCCTTTAAAGAGTGTGTAATAACTCATCGGCGGAGTCCCTCTAGTAACTCAGAAAACGCAATGCTCCGATAACTCGCACGCCAATAGTACGCACGGCACAGCCATCCTTAGGGAATTGCACTATTTCACCTTTTAATAAAGTTATAACCAAAGGAGTTTCCCGATGCCTGTAATTGCTATGGAAGTAAAAACCGCGCAAAATCATCCTAATGCTGATGCGCTATATCTCTATAGTTTTGAAGCTTCAGGGCATGATGCAGTGCAAATTGTTGCCAACTCAGAAAACATTTATGATGTTGGCGATATCGTTGCCATAGCCTTAACTGATTCCGTGCTGAAAGATGGCACTAAAATCAAACCGTCAAAGCTGCGAGGTGTTTATTCCTTTGGCATGGCTTTGGGCAAAGTTGAGGCAGCTATTGGCACTGATTTGTCGGCAATTTACTGTCAAGAAACGGTTGCTCAATCAACCGTAATGCAAACATGGCCGAGCATCGAACTGCTGTACAATCTCCGCCGCAGTTTAGAATTGGTTGGGGAAGCTCCGAAGATAACTTATCGAGCTAAAATTAAACTCGACGGTACTAATGGTGGCATTCAAATCTTTACTGATGGTAAAGTTGCTGTCCAAAGTCGATCGCAAATCATTACCCCAGAAAACGACAATCTCGGCTTTGCTCGTTGGGTAAATCAAAACATCGATTTTTTCGCTCAACTGGCGAGTTCCGAACACGTAACTATTTTTGGGGAATGGTGCGGTAAAGGCATTCAGAAACGGACGGCTGTATCTGAGTGCGATCGCAAAATCTTTGCAGTATTTGCGATTCAATTCGGCGGCATAGATGGCAAAGTTGCAAAACTAGAAACCCGCCCGGACAAAATCGGCGATTTTTTGCCAAAGCATCCCGATATTTTTGTCTTGCCTTTTTATGGAGAACCGATTGTTTTGGATTTTGGCGATCGCACTCAACTAGAATCGGCTGTTGACACTCTCAATCAAGCGGTTGATACTGTAGAAAAACTAGATCCTTGGGTCAAAGAAACTTTCGGCATCGCAGGAATTGGCGAAGGCTTGGTAATGTTTCCCGAAAGCGGCGAACTTGCCGAAAGGCTGTCTTATGCGGAACTGCTGTTCAAAGCTAAAGGCGAAAAACACCAAGCTGTAAAAACCAAACAACCTGTTCAAATCGACCCAGAAGTTGCTCAAAGCATTGATGACTTTGTGAATCTGTTTGTAACGCCTGCTCGATTAGAACAAGGAGTGACAGAAGTTTGTTCTGGTCAATTTGACATGGCAAAAATTGGAGCATTTTTGCAGTGGTTTATGGCTGACGTGCAAAAAGAAAGTGCTGTTGAATTAGAGGCTGCTGGCTTAACCTGGAAAGAGGTTAATAAAGCAGTAATGAATGCCGCTAAAAAATGGTATCAGGATAAATCTAAAACTTTGTAGGTGTTGGATTTGCCATAATTAATGTAGGGGCGGGTTCGCCAACAATAACTGCCTACAACTAACAATCTCATAAACCCGCCCCCACCCAACGACAATACTTCGGACAGTTTTTTAACGACTCTGTAAGCGTTACAGCGTAAGCCCTGGCATTTTTAATGGTTTTTTGAAACTCCGGGCTAGAGTTAAAGATTGAAAAAATACTCATACCTATAGCCATCAAGGGTTTGAGATACTCGATTAGATCTAAAACTGTCCGGAGTATTGAACGACAAATCCCAATTAATTGAATGAACATGATGTTAATTGTTGAAAGCTTTGTAGGTGTTGGATTTGCCATAATTAATGTAGGGGCGGGTTCGCCAACAATAACTGCCTACAACTAACAATCTCATAAACCCGCCCCCACCCAACGACAAATCCCAATTAATTGAATGAACATGATGTTAATTAAAGATTGCCCATAAATCAAAGAAACCGGGTTTTTCATACAATCTGCGAACTACAGCGAAGTATTTTCGCAAAAAACCCGGTTTCTGGCGGCTCTTCTGGAGTCAAGGTGATAAGCAAACCTAATCAGAAAAGCAAGCTAATAGCCTTGCTCGAAAGTTATCAAAGTTCATAAAGCCATAGGCTTGTCGCTTAATCAACTTAATTCGATTGTT
>NZ_JAHREU010000124.1:8444-8612 GCF_020883145.1 Microcoleus sp. CAWBG27 | reverse complement strand
GAAGGTTGAAAATCTCCGGAGCTCAATGGTTGAAAAAAAATGTCAATCAAATGCTAAAACTTCGTTGTGCTTACCTGAACGATCTCTTGGCTATTTGAGGCTTTTTCAAAACCGGGATGCTCCCAACGATGTCCGCCTCCGCGGACTAAGAAAATCTTCAGAAACTCG
>NZ_JAHREU010000124.1:0-8344 GCF_020883145.1 Microcoleus sp. CAWBG27 | reverse complement strand
GCGGTTGAAACCGCTACTACACAAACGATGTCCGCCTCCGCGGACTAAGAAAATCTTCAGAAACTCGGCGGTTGAAACCGCTACTACACAAACGATGTCCGCCTCCGCGGACTAAGAAAATCTTCAGAAACTCGGCGGTTGAAACCGCTACTACACAAACGATGTCCGCCTCCGCGGACTAAGAAAATCTTCAGTCCGCGGAGGCGGACTTTGTTTTTGTAGCCGCGATTTCAATCGCCGGGAATTGATGTTTTTGTAGCCGCGATTTCAATCGCCGGGAATTGATGTTTTTATAGCCGCGATTTCAATCGCCGGGAATTGATGTTTTTGTTGAAACTCGGCGATTTCAATCGCCGAGAATTCATGTTTTTGTAGCCGCGATTTCAATCGCCAGGAATGGATATTTTGATACTTGCTAATAACTACTTCTCGACAATTACCGGAGTGCCAACTGCGACTTTCTCAAATAAAGCTTGGGCATCTTTATCAAACATTCTGACACAACCGTGAGAAGCCGCTCGCCCGATCGACTCTGGATTCGGAGTACCGTGAAAACCAATCACATTTTTACCATCCGTCCAAAACCCGATCCACCTGCTTCCCAGGGGATTGTCCGGCCCTGCGGGTACAAGTTCTCCAGTCCAAGGATGTTCCCAAACTGGATCTTTAATCATGTGTGTAATTTTAAAATTCCCCGTGGGAGTTTCCCACCCGCCTTTACCGACAGCCACCGGGAAACTGGCTTGCACCTTATTTTTGCGGTAAACATACACCCGGCGTTCTCGCAATTTCAGCACTAAACGCACTTCCTCAATGGCATTTTGTGGCGCGTTTGGTTCCTGCGGAAGATACTGAGACGGTTCGCCTAATGGTGGCAGTTCGGGAACTCCGAGATTTGGCAATTTTACATCGGATTTTGGCTGCTGGGCGATCGCCCTATTACTCAAATTAGCCACCTGTTCGGCAGCTACCTGCTGCTGGAAGGGAACCGACAGCGCCGCTGCGCTCAAACTCAGCACAATTAAGTTGTTAAATAAAAATTTGCTGTTCACCATTATTTTGTTCGCTAAACTCCTCACCAGCAGTTCCTACAAATTTCCTATCTAATTATCCGCAAACTCCACCGGACAGCCACATTTTAGAGATGGCTTTTTTTGTGTAAATGCCCTGCCCAGTTTTGAGTTTCAATTCTACAAATTATAACTTGTCTAACTGTCACAAGATAGGTTTGTAGTGATGAATGCGATTTTAGGAAATTTGATGCGGACTAAAGTCCTCACTACAAACCAATATTTTTTATTGTCAGTAATTTTACGGATACGATCTAACTCAACAAAAAACTTACCTGAAATAATTGGTTGAAAGCTTCTCCTTGAGCGGGAGAAATTAAAATCAGACGATTCATTACTCCAATCCTCGGACTTCCAGGCAGAGGTTGCTGTCAACTATTAATTGTCAACTGTCAACTGTCAACTGTCAACTGAATGAAGCACTAATATCAAAGAAACCGGGATTTTATACGGCTAATGGTGGCGCTGGGCTAGAGATTTTCGCGAACAAATCCGGTTGATGGGTAAATCGCGCAAGTCAATGATTGAATTTTACCTCCGACTCATTTGATTTTTTTATCTGTGGCAGACTGGCGATCGCAAATTGAAACTATGGCGCTGCTGCATCCGGCAAGCATAATCTGTCTGTTGGCAGAGTTTGCCGCCCGTGGCACCACAGTTAGAGGGGCGCAAAAAAACGGAAACGGTCGATCGAACAAACTCAATATATCACGCCGACACTCTAGAGATGCGAAGCACTGAACTTCTTGTAACTGGGGAACTTTTGATGTAAGATTTAGTCTTTGAAAACTTGTTCGATAATCTTTTTTTGAGATTGTCCTAAATTTACTACTCCGGGGATTAAACTGGATTAGGTTTAAAGGTTGGGACTTTCGCGCAGCGGAAGCAAGCCCGACCCTGAATAGCAGTTAATGTGAGGTTTCAATGCGTCTTCAGAAGATCAAATTATTTACAGGTGCAACCCTGTCGGTACTAATATCGGCGGTTTCAGTGAATCCTGCGATGGCTAACCCTCCAATTGAAATAGCCCAAACGCAGAGCACCACAACAGCCAACGCTCAAACCATTATTGGTTTTGTCAAAAATATTGTCGGCGACATAGTAACAATTAGCCCAGAAAGCGGGCCGTACAGGACTCTCAGGATTCAAAGATGTATCCTGAGAATTACGTCTCTGGTACCGGGAATGAAAGTCAGAGCCACCGTAGCCGGAGATCAGGTAGAAAGGCTCGTCGTGATCCCCGATTATAAAGTAGTCTCTACCACAGTTGTTCGTCCCCCCGCTCCAGCACCGCGTCCGGCCCCTGAACCGCCACCGCGTCCGGCTCCCGCTCCCCGCCCAGTTCCTCGTCCCGCTCCCGCTCCGGCTCCGCGTCCGATTCCGGCTCCGCGTCCAGCTCCTCCTGTGAGAGGACTTTGGTAGAACTAGATTTCTAACCAGAATTAAGCCACCGCGCGCGGTGGCTTTGCTTTTTCAGAGCAGTTACAATTAAGATAATTGTCCAGCAATTGTTGAGAAATCGCTGCTATGTATTACCTGCGTTTCTTGCTGCTAATTCTGCTGTTACCGCTGGTTGCGTGCGATCGAGCTACCAATGCTACAGCGACTCCTGTACCCGCACCAACTCCGCTGTCGCAAATTCCCTCCGTTGCACCGCTGACAAACGTTCGCACCAATCAAATTGTACCGACCAAACCGCTATCGCCGCAGCCGATCCGCATTGTTGCAACTGCTTTGCCGCAGCCTTTCGCCACCCAAAGCGCCTCGAAACCTCCTCAAGTAGTACCGATTCCCCCATCGCCAGTGCTGCAAGTCCCTCCTGGCTTTGTCGTCAGCGTTTTTGCTGACAATTTAGACGCTCCCCGATGGCTGGCTTTGACGCCGACAGGAGATGTTTTGGTAACAGAAACCCGGCAGAATCGGATTAGGCTGCTCAGGGATGCCAACGGTGATGGCGTTGCTGAGGTGAACATGACTTTTGCTAGCGCCCAAAACGGCTTAAATATTCCCTTTGGTATGGCTTTTGCCGATCGCTATTTCTTCCTGGGAAATACCGATGAAGTCCGCCGATTTCCCTACACAAGAGGGCAAGAACAATTAACAGGTACTGGTGAAAAAATTGCCAATTTACCGGGCGGCGGCTACAATCAACACTGGACGCGAAATGTTGTCGCTTCTCCTAACAACCGCCAGTTGTTTGTATCAGTTGGTTCCCAATCTAATGCCGACTCCGAACCCTTACCCAGGGCGTCGGTGCAAGTGATGAATTTGGACGGTACAAACCAGCAAACCTTTGCTTCCGGTTTGCGAAATCCGGTGGGATTGGATTTTCACCCAAAAACCAATCAACTCTACACGACAGTCAACGAGCGCGACGGTTTGGGAGATGATTTGGTGCCGGATTACTTGACCAGAATTCGTCAAGGCGAGTTTTACGGCTGGCCATACACTTATTTTAAGCCAAATTTGCTCGACCCGCGCCACGTCAAAAATGGAAAGAGCGATCGGCCTGATTTAGCAGCGAAAACATTGATGCCAGACGTGCTGTTTCAGGCACATTCGGCAGCTTTGGGACTTCAGTTTTACGACGGGAAAACGTTTCCCAAAAGATTTCTGAACGGGGCGTTTGTAGCGTTTCGGGGTAGTTGGAACCGGAATGCAGGAACGGGTTATAAAATTGTGTTTGTACCTTTTAATGCCGCGACTGGACGCCCTCAAGGTTATTATGAGGATTTTCTGACTGGTTTTCTCACCGATCCGTCGGGCCCGAAAACTTGGGGGAGGCCTGTTGGTTTGCTGGTTTTACCTGACGGGAGTTTGCTGTTTACTGAGGAAGCGAACAACCGGATTTATCGGGTGCAGTATCCCCGGTGAGCAAAGGGCAAGGACATTTTTTTAAAGACAAGATCGTATGTGGTAAAATAACGTTTTATAAGTTTCTTAGTAAGTTCGTAGTAAGGACTTCAGTCCGTCTTCAGGTTCGTAGTAAGGACTTCAGTCCGTCTTCAGGTTCGTAGTAAGGACTTCAGTCCTCCGAATTTTTGCCAAGAAAGAAGGACTAAAGTCCTCACTACGAACCAATCTAACTACGAACCAATATTGATAAACTTTAAAACCCCGAACCTGGTTGTTTTAAAAACTCTGCTTCTTCGGGGGTTGTTTCGCGTCCGAGAATTTGATTGCGGTGGGGAAATCTCCCAAAACGCTCGATGATTTTAAAATGCCGCACTGCAAAATCAATGACTGAATCGCTGTCAGGTTCGCCGCTGAGTTGGCGAAATAGTTTCACAGATTTTTGCTGGTGTTCTAAGTTTTCGCTGTGTTCAAAAGGCAGGTAGATAAACCACTTTTGTACAGTCAACAATTCGCGATCGAAGTTATTGTTAACAGCGTGTTGGGCGGCGGCTAAGGCTTTGCTGTCCGTGGCGAAGGCTTGGGGATTTTCGCGAAACATATTGCGCGGAAATTGATCGAGCAGTACGATCAATGCTAGGCAGTTTTCTGGGGTATTTTGCCAGAAGTCGAGTTGACCCGAGGCTGCTCGTTCGTATTCTGTCAGAAAGCCCGATCGCACTTCCGTATCAAAAGCCGCATCTTTCTCAAACCACTTCTTTTGAACTTTACCAAACTCTGGAGAGTTCGATCGCCCAAACCAAAAATCTAAAATTTCATTCATTACCAATCTAGTTAGGCATTGATTATTAATGGAAATATAGGTATCTGTAGTTGCACAAAATCTACTTAATGTACAACTACAAATTCCAGGGATTAATGATTGCCAAAGATGACTCCGCCCAAACAGAGGTACTTGCTTTGCGACGCTATCGAGGGTCGATAAAAAATTAGATTACAGAGTTTAAGCTTCCAGATTCATCTGTTATTGAGTAAATCTAAAATCTAAAATCTAAAATCTAAAATCTAAAATTGAGTGACTTAGGAACTTTTGCTGTCCGGTAGTTGAATTTACTAACTCGAAAACAGTCTGTCCCAAGTTTTGCCTCCCACAATTCCGTCTACAGGAAGTTTTTCTTGCCGCTGAAATATTTTCACTGCATCTAGGGTTGTTCTACCGAAGATGCCATCAAGTGCGATCGGTTCTGGGCAGACACCCCGGGCGTTCAACAATTTTTGCAGTTTCCTCACATCTTCCCCTCTCGATCCGTGTTTTAAAACCCTTTTATGGTAACGGACTTCTGGTTCGTGACAATCATTAGTGTGGCAAGCTGTGCTGCTGCTGCCAGAATAAGTGGCTGCATTGGCGCCAGTCAAAACTAATAATCCGAGAACTGCTAGTAAATAATAAAAAGTCTGCGATCCAACCATACTTTCCCTGTTAATTTTCTTAAGCGTTTTCTGCAAGTTTGACCCGCAAGAAACGGTTCACTCAGTTGACAGTTGACAGTTGACAGTTGACAGTTGACAGCCACCTCTACCTGGAAGGAAGAGAATTGGAGTAATGAATCGTCTGATTTTAATTTATTCCTAAAACCCAGAGGCTTTCAACCAATTATTTCTGGTAAAAGCCACCGACACCAGGAGTGGACGATATCAAAATTTTAGACTTTTGTTCGAGTTCCCAGATGCAATCGGAGAGTCAATCTAAAATCTAAAATCTAAAATCTACTGACAATTGTTTGAGAGTGAGAAACCGGGTTTCTGGGATGGAGCCGTCCAATCTCGATTGACCGGGTTTCTAGCAACAGTCAACAGACATTCTACAATATAAGTGGCTTTACTGCAAAATCTCGGATTGTGCAAGTTAAATTTTGTTGCTCTTGGGTTGCAGCAAAGGTAACAATTACTTCGCAGGCAACAGCAACCGTCAGCATTACCAAGTTTCTCGCCAGCGGGTAATCGCAAACGTCATCATTGGCGGCGGTCGGAACCCGATAGTGTTGGTTCCAAATTATTTCGGAGTAATCGGCGGCTAATCCGACGTGCACGCAGGGAATGGAAGCACTCGCACAGTAATCTTTGACTGCTTGGCGCCCGACGCTGTTATCAAAAGTATCGATCGCCAGGGCGCTGTTGGCAAGCAGTCGATCGACATTGGCGGGTGTCAATTCCTTTGAGTGCGCGTCAATGCTGACAGACAAAGCGCGGTACAGGTTGTTGGCGAGAATTTTCGCTTTGAATGCGCCGATATCCGATCGATAATAGGGTTGAGTGGAAAGGTTGCGCTCTTCGATGCGATCGCGATCGACGACTCTTAACTGGCAAAAGCCCGATCGCGCCAGACTCTCTACAATATTCGCACCCAAAGCCCCCGCGCCGCACACCGTTACCGGGAAATTTTTTACCAGCGACATCACTGCGGAACTTCTGTAAAGTTGTTCGTGAAAAAATATACTCATGACTGTTGACTGTTGACTGTTGACTGTTGACTGTTGACTGTTGGGAATTGCTCAGCTATTCTGCATTAAAAATTTTAATGTAAAAAACTCAAAGTCTTGTGGGGTGGGCTTCTAGCCCGCCCCAGACGTACAAATTAAATGCTGTAAAGCTTATCGATTTTCGACTACTCCAACTAATGATTGCAAGTCGAAATCATTGTCTAAGCCGCTAAGACAAATGCCAGCACTCATAACAGTTAAGTCATTTTTGGCGATCGCCGAACTATGATGTTCTCCACTGCCGCTAGTCCATTCAACCAGCCAATAATCAGCGCGATCGGAAAAATCCCGCAACTCGCCGCCGCCCATCTTCAACGCCCGCTGCAAGCGCTGTTCGTCACGGACTTTCGGAGCGAAATCTTTAATATTTCTAGTCACCAATTCATAAACAGTTCGCATTTCTGGAGTCATCCCTTTAAAGCGAACATCTTGAGGCAAAATCAACTTTTTTAAAGCTGATCTCAACTGCTCGGACAGCAGCGGATCGGCGCGCCTGTCAATCTCTTCAAACCACAAACAATTACCGTCCCACCGCGCCACAATCTGCTCGAACTGGGAGCCTTCACTCACTAAATGTACAGGTACAGGTTTAGCAAAACCCACGCGCTGTTTAGCATCAGACTCGTTAACAGGATAAGCCAGCCAAGTTTGCCCTTGCAGCACGCGAGCTAATTGCAAGCGAATCGGGACAAGCAGTTGCAAATACTCGGCGATTTGTGGCAAACTCGGTTCCTCAACTACAGCAGCAATTTTATCATTAATTGACCCCAAAATCGCCCATCCTTCAAAGTTGCGCTGCTGCAACTGAAAAGTATAAATCATGCCACCTATCTTTGTCCGCACCCTTCCCCCTCGAACGCAAGGAGCCAGGAATTGGGTATCGAGCAGTTCCCCTTCTTGGGCAGCGAGTTTGCTGATGATTTTGCGGATGTTTGCCATGGAAGTGACCTCCTTCAACAGTTGACAGTTGACAGTTGACAGTTGACAGTTGACAGTTTAAGAGCGACCTTTACCTAGAAGGAAGAGGATTGGAGTAATGAATAGTCTGATTTTATTTTCTCCCTATCGGGGAGAGGCTTTCAACCAATTCTTTCTGGTGATTTTACTTGTTTTTACACGATCTGCATAGAAATTAAGCAAATATAAACATTTGCCAGCAATCTTGACATCAATAAAATTCAGAATATAATATTAAACAAGCATTCAAAGTTAACGTTGTAAAAATATCGAGTGAATATGCTGCAAAAACTCTGTTTTAAGTTAGTAGTAGTGACAAGTCTGATACTTTCTATTGTTGGCTCTGCCCAAGTAGCTAAAGCTCAGAACAGTCATGGAGCTACTGCTTATTCTCCGACTTCTGACGCCACCGGTATTAGTTGGGATCATGGTACAGAGAAAGAAGCGCTAGATGCAGCAGTAGCCGCCTGCAATCAACAAAGCGGTGGGGCTAACGATTGTCAAGCGCTAACCTCTAATACCAATAATTGTGGAGCGATCTCAGTAGGCAAAGGAGGAGCAGGTGCGGGCTGGGGCGGCGATAAAGCAGCAGCAGAAGCTCAAGCTCTCGCTGCTTGCAGCGAACTGGAAGGAGGCAATTGTAAAATTCAGCTTTCAGCTTGCAACAAGTAGTTGAATGATGAATTTTTGCCTGAACGGTTTGTAGTGAGGACTTTAGTCCGCAGAAAAATAAGGACTGAAGTCCTCACTACAAACCTATTTTCTTATGGGGTTTGTAGTGAGGACTTTAGTCCGCAGAAAAGAAGGACTGAAGTCCTCACTACAAACCTATTTTCTTATGGGGTTTGTAGTGAGGACTTTAGTCCGCAGAAAAGAAGGACTGAAGTCCTCACTACAAACCTATTTTCTTATGGGGTTTGTAGT
>NZ_JAHREU010000123.1:0-9381 GCF_020883145.1 Microcoleus sp. CAWBG27 | reverse complement strand
TGCAGTAGTATATTGTAGGATGATTTGTCTTGTGAAATAGTCTTTGGCGTCATGTATCCTATTTTATAACACTTTTTTTACTCTGCTTACTTTTTTCTCTCCTACCCCGAATTATTGAGCGGATACTGTTGGATATTGGTGAGATGCGTGCAAATTTCGGGAATTTTCAGGATGTCAGCGAGTTGTGGCAATTGCGCTGTCATTGACTCGCGCCAGGGATGGGATTCTTTGCTTTGCTGTTTGCTGGTTGTTTGGCAGTAATTTTGATAGTTGGTTTTCCAGTTTTTTAGCCATGTTTCTAAACTCTGAGTGTCGCGCTTTGCGAATATAGGTGTGGCGATAACTTCAAACTTGTCTGGGGTAATGATAAAAGCAGTCAGGGAAACTGGGCTGAGATGCCAGTAAATTATCGCAGTTGCGGTGTTGTTTGCCAGTAAGTCTCGGATTTGGTAATAAGTCGGGCTATCGGTACTGTTTGGCGAAGTTGCGCGCATCCATTGCAGGCAAAAGTTTTTCCGGGATTCGGCTTTTTGCAGGGCATTTATCTTGTCGCCAGACTTGACGAGGGCATCGACTTCCAATTGGTAAAGGGTGGCAAATTTGCGCTGGAGTCGCTGTTTGATTTCGGGATGAGTTTCATTGTCTAAAATTAGATCTTCTAAGACGGTGGTAGCTTCGGTAATGTACTCGTTGGTTTTGGTATCTCCCAAGCTGCGACAGACGGTAATTAAGCCTTGCATTACTTCTAAATAAGTTTCTGGGATGAGGGGAGATTTTAAGAATTCGCGGGCTTGTTCGTAGCTGGCTTTGGCTTTGTGGAAAGATTCAAAATATGTGAATGTTTGTTTGCCGTGTTGGTACTGTGCCTTGCCTTTTTCCTTGTGCAAAGTGCCGCAAGCGAGGCGATAGTCGTGGTTGCTGTGGAGATATTTCTGTAAGCCTTCATCCCAATTTTGAATAGCTTCAATGTATCGCCCTGAGTTGAGAAATGAGAAACCTCGATTCCACCAAGCCATCCAGTCTTGATCATCTGTAATTTCTAAGGCTTTTTCTAAGGCTGCTTTTGCCTCACTGTAGCGGCCCAAATCATTTAGGGTCTTGCCCAGACCGTTCCAAGCATAGTGGTATTTGGGGTCAATTTCTAAGGCTTTCTCGTAGGCTGCGATCGCCTCACTGTTACGGCCCAATTCTTTTAGGGCATTGCCCAGCCCGTTCCAAGCATAATGGTATTTAGGGTCAATTTCTAAGGATTTCTCGTAGGCTGCGATCGCCTCACTGTTACGGCCCAATTCTTTTAGGGCATTGCCCAGCCCGTTCCAAGCATGGTGGTATTTGGGGTCAATTTCTAAGGCTGTCTCGCAGGCTGCTTTTGCCTCATTGTAATGGCGCAAACCATTTAAGGCATTGCCCAGCCCGTTCCAGGCATGGTGGTATTTGGGGTCAATTTCTAAGGCTTTCTCGTAGGCTGCTTTTGCCTCATTGTAATGGCCCAAATTATATAGGGCATTGCCCAGACCGTTCCAGGCAAAGTGGTATCTGGGGTCAATTTCTAAGGTTTTCTCGTAGGCTGCTTTTGCCTCATTGTAGCGACCCAATTCTTTTAGGGCATTGCCCAGCCAGTTCCAGGCATGGTGGTATTTGGGGTCAATTTCTAAGCATTTATCGCAGGCTGCGATCGCGCCTTCTAAATCTCCTGCATCATAGCGATCGATTCCTTGTTGATTTAATTCTATAACCTCTTGACTAATTTCTCTTTCTATATATTCTGACTCCGAAGTAGAATCAGATTGGTTAGTAGTGGCTGAATTATCTGTAGAAGAAACACTCAAGCCCTTCCTTGCCAACAATTTAGTAACAATATTTTCACTTACAACCAATGAATCATCCGCCGGAGTTCGAGGTAAATCCAACAATTCAGTAACAATATTTTCACTTACAACCAATGAATCATCCGCAGGAGTCGGATTCAAACTCTCCGGCGGCAACAATTCCCTACCAATCTTCCCAGCAACCTCACTAATTCTCCCGCAATTCATCTCACCCAGCCGCACCATCCGCCCACCCAACTCTAAATGAATTTCCGGCGATACCAGCAACCTTTCTCCAAATTCTTGCAGCCAGTTTTCCCACTCAGCATCATTGATTTTGCTAAGGATTAAAAAGCCTTTAATTTCGCCCCGACTCCAGCCTTCTTCAACACCCTCTAACAGTGCCATGAATTTCTGTTCGTATTCCCCAAAAGAGCGAATCGGAGTTGGCTTGGGCGGTGGCGGTGCAGGTTTGCGGAAACGTCGCTGAATTTGCCGCCACAGGTTGAGGATTCGTTGCCAAATTTGTCCGATCATTGGCTGGGTGGGTGATGTGTTGTTGGTGATTGTAGCAGATTTTGGGGGTGAATGTAGATTTGGCGCGTTGATGTCGATTTAATTACCAAATGTCGTAGGGGCAGGTTCGCCAACCATATATAACGATAACCAACAATATATAAAAACCCGCCCCATCCCACCATGAATTTGAATGTACATTGATATTGTTTGTTGGGTTGGGCGGGTTTTTGAGATTGTTTGTTTGGTGGCGATGATGGTTGGTGAACCCGCCCCTACAGCATTAAAAACACTCTTCAATTGATGTTAGATACCCGACTTATTAAAGAAGTCGGGGATATAGCCTTGAGTACCAACCTTGTTTTAAACTGGTTTAGCCCACGACAGCCAAGTTTCCATCGGGCGGAAACCGACTGATTTGTAAAGCTTTGTTGCGCCTGTCAAACTGTCGGCATCGACGCTGAGTTTAGCTGTATTTGCACCCGCCGCTTTTAAGGTGTGCAAACCAGCTAGCAGCATTGCTTTTCCTAAGCCCATTTTGCGAAAGTCGCGCCGCGTACCCAATAGTTCAATCCAACCGTCTTTTGCGTCGCTGCGGGGGTTTTTTTGGGGTTTGATTTGACAGTCGCAAAATGCTGCAAATTTACGATCGCCCGAAACAGCAATTAAATCTAATTCTGGCTGATAATTCTCGTCTTGCATCCAGTATCGCACGGTTTCGGCAGTTAAATCGTGGTGGTTCCAGTGATCGATAAATGACTGGTTGAACATTTCTACCCAGGGTTGGATGTCTTTTTCCCCGGATACGTGCGTCAGCGCAAAATCTGCGGGAAATTCGGGTGCGGGAATTGGTTCGGCGAGCGATCGCGCCATTGTGAGAAAATAGCGATCGACTTCAAAGCCCTCTTTCTCTAACAGCCGCATCTCGTCGCTTTCATCTTCCCGACTGTAGGTACGCAATTTCGCGGGCAAATTCCGTTGTTTCGAGACTTCGCCCAGGCGCTTTTCGCCCCATTTAATGATATCTTTTTCCAAATCTTGGCCCCGCGCCTTTGGATGCACGTAAAACCAGAGACAGCCGTCTATTTCATCCTGGGAATCGGGCATATCTAAAAGTGCTAAACCAATTAGTCTGTAGTTGCCGTCTTCCCACAACTGTACGTCGCGGGCTTTGTCGAGTGTGGGGGCGTCGAGTACAAGCTTTACTTCGCTAGCGGATACTTCTTCGCCGACTCCATCGACTGCTTCGCAAGCATCGATTAAATTTGCGATCGCACACCAGTCACTTTTGCCTTTGTAGGAGCGTGTTGTCAAGATATTCATAGAAAACTTTGCAATCCGTAAATTCGGACTGTTCCTGTCAGTGGGTATTGTCAAACAAGCACAATAAATTTATTGCAAAAATCCTAGTTTTTGATTTTTAACCGCAGATAAACGCGGAGCAACGCGGATGTAATGCAGATGTAATTTGGTGTCGATAAAACTCAGAAACCTGTTTATATAGCAACCGCCACATTAATTATGACATTCAGGAGATCGTGAATATATCCTCTTGGACTGCCACCATAAACAGTCTCACTGTCAACTGTCAACTGTCAACTGTCAACTGCTATATCACCCAGGCTTTCAGGTTTTATCTCATAGCGCAATCATAAAAATTGGTTTGCCCTTTTGGGCTAGTTTTGTATTTGAGTTGCCGATCCGAGAAGCGCCCAACGTTGGCAAGCAGCGCCCTGGAAGTTATCAAGGCTGATGCTCGATTAACTATGATTTAAATAAATTTGATACAGCTAAGTAAAGAAGTTTTCACCCCCACCGGGTAGTTGATTTTTACTTTGGCTCTGTCTTACAATAAATCCTGTTGCAGGGATTTGTTGCTGCTCCTGTTAACTCTCCTGCTTGGGGGAGGGGAGCAGTTGAACCTCTTAAAAAGTTCCCTATTTCAACTATAACCGCTCAGGTTTTTTTTGGCAAGTTTGAGGTGAGGGGAGTTTTGTTTGTATTAACGATCGCCTGGATTGGGCTAGAGAAGGACTGCACTTTTAACCGGGCATAAGTGTAGTTTTTATAACTTTTTGTGGCACTTGAAGATTTAATTTTATCCTAACGTTAAACTAACGTTAAACTGCTTTCTTGGATTTGCATGAGGTCAATATGCTCGACAACCTCGATTTAGATATTTCCTTGGACAAAGAAACCTATGATGCCAAAATCGAAGTTTTAATGCAGCAGTTGCGATCGCTCCAACTAGCCTGCTGGGAAAAAAAACTGCCCGCAATAATTGTACTCGAAGGCTGGGCGGCCGCCGGCAAAGGCGCCCTGGTCAAAAAAATGGTGGGGTACATGGATCCGCGGGGGTTTGCCGTCCACCCGATTTGGCCGCCGTCAGAGGCAGAAATGGGCTATCCTTTCCTGTGGCGGTTTTGGGAGAAACTGCCGGCGCGAGGGCGGATTGGTTTTTTCTATCACAGTTGGTACACTCATGTTTTAGAAGACCGATTGTTCCAGAGAGTTTCTGACGCCGAAGTACCGACAGTCATCAGGCAAATCAACGCCTTCGAGCGGCAGATGGTAGATGACGGCGCGGCAATTGCCAAATTTTGGATTCACCTGAGCAAAAAAGAACTCAAGCACAGGCTCAAAAAACTAGAAGACGACAGCTTACAAGCTTGGCGAGTGCGGCCCGAAGATTGGAAACAAGCCAAAAAATACCAAGAATACAAAACTTTGGCCGAAGAAATGGTAACTCAAACCGGCACGGGCCCGGCACCTTGGACGCTAGTAGAAGGCGACTGTCAGCGCTGGGCGAGAGTCAAAGTTTTAACGCAAATGGCAGCGACAATTACAGAAGCCCTAGAGAGACTCCCCACGCAATCTACGCCACTGAAATTGCCACCTCAAGAAAGCTTGGCACCCACTGAACCGGATTTGCTCGCCCAAGTAGATTTGACTCAATCGCTGTCGCCAGACGAATACAAACAGGAACTTCGCGCAGCACAAACCAGTTTTGGCAAACTGCAACAAAGCATAGACGAAGATGAAATCCCCGTGTTAGTGCTGTTTGAAGGTTGGGACGCCGCTGGTAAAGGAGGCGCGATCAAACGCTTGACCGACATCCTAGACCCCCGCAGTTACACCGTTAATCCGTTTGCTGCCCCGACAGATGAAGAAAAATCTCACCACTACCTCTGGCGGTTCTGGCGGCGGTTGCCGACTGCTGGTAAAATCAGCATTTGCGATCGCAGTTGGTATGGTAGAGTGCTGGTCGAACGAGTGGAAGGATTTGCCACCGAACCCGAATGGCGCCGAGCTTACCAGGAAATTAACGAATTTGAGGAGCAACTCACCAGTTTCGGTTGTGTCGTAGTTAAATTCTGGCTGCACATCAGTCCAGACGAGCAACTAAAGCGGTTTACAGAGCGAGAAAAAAATCCATTTAAACAATACAAACTCACTCCTGAAGATTGGCGGAATCGCGAAAAGTGGAATTATTATGAAGTGGCGGTGAATCAAATGGTTCAGCGCACCAGCACCCCGTCAGCTCCCTGGACTATAATTGCGGCCGATAACAAGTATTATGCTCGTGTTAAAGTAATTCAAACGGTAACGCAGGCAATTCGGAATCAACTGAAACGCCGATAAATTGGGATTGGTGAATGGGTAACAGGTAATGGAAAAAATACAGGCAGCATAAAGCAGGCTTGAATTGCCAAGTCAATTTGACCGGCCGTCGGCTCCATCCATTATCAATTACCGATCGACCTTTAACCAACTATCGATTACCAATTATCTGTCAGCAATCTGTGACCCGCCCCAAAACGGGTACAAGCCCCCAACGCTATGAGTGTGGAGAGCCTAAAATTTTAGACCAAAGTGCAAGCTCCTAGATTCATCTGTGGAGTCAATCTAAAATCTAAAATCTAAAATTTAAAATCGACTGACTGGAAGTAGCGGGATCTCCTTGCGTGCAACCAATAGTTGATAGCTGACCGGAATAGAGCATTTCTCAGAAATGCGATCGAACTGCACGGCGAAAGTTAACAACCCAACTCAACCGATGCCGGCATTTCCTACCGCAGCTAAATTAGCGCTCGTTCCACACTTCCGTACTAATTTATGAAGACACAGAATATTGCAAGATGCCTGAACTATTCGCTCGCATTCTATTTCTATTCCTCCTCTTCTCACTGATCAAATCGTGGTGGGATCAATCAGGAGGCAAAGACAATCCGTTAATAGACCGGCTGCGCGTTTTGCTGCTGATCAGCCTTTTGTTCCTCGCTTTTTTTGCCCCAGACACGCCAGTCGGAGCAGCGATTTTCGGCTTAATAGCTTTCTTCTTTAAGCCGCTAGGTTTTTCGATCACACTGTTGGTGATTGCATCGGCGCTGATCACGAACGGGGGCATCCGCAACCCGGCGCCGAGAATGATCCTGGCTGCGCTGCTGGTTTTGATTCTGTCGAGTATGCCGGTGGTGGCTTATTGGTTCGCAGATCAAGCAGAACGAGATGCCGCAGCCCGCACAGTTTGCTGCGACGAAACAGCAGCGGCGATCGTCCTGCTGGGCAAGGGAACGACTAACAGTCACAACGCTAACCGAGAAGCAATTCAACTGACAGACACAGGCAATCGCTTGCCCTATGCTGCTGTTTTGTACAAAAAAGAACTAGCACCTTTGGTGATTGTTAGTGCTGGGCCCAGAGCAAATTTACAGAATGATACTGGCGAAGCTAAAGATATCCAAACTTTGCTGGCAAGCAACATGGGCGTGCCGCGCAACAATATCGTTCTCGACGATAATGGCAGGAACATACGCACCAGCGCCGAGGAAGTGAGAAAGATCCTCGACAGCCGCGGCGTCGGGCGCAAAGTAATCCTGGTAACATCTGCAATTCAGATGCGGCGTGCCAGCCTCGCTTTTGCGAATATGGGAATCCAGGTGATTCCTAGAGCTACGGACTTCTACACTTACCAGCCAGTGTCAGGAGGGCATTCCAAACTGCGCTTAGACGCGGCAGATTTCCTGCCCAGTGCAGAAGCTTTGGTAACTACGACACGAGTATTCGATGAATATTTCGGGTCTGTTTATTACTATTTGCGTGGCTGGCAGGCTCCCAGAGCCTAAAGCGGCAAGTTGGTGGTGTTTTTTTGAGGCAACACCGACTGCTCCCCAGATTGGTTTAACATCTCCTGAGAATGAGACCTTTGTGGGGGGCTGTATTTTCTCATTCCGGCGGGATCGCCGACGGCAAAGTTGGCAGTTAATAAAAACACCGCCCAAAATATAGGCTCCTCCCACTTGGATTTTTTTGGAGGTGTTTCTGCGGTTTTAACAGATTCAACGTTTACTTTGATATCTAATTTGCCTTCAATTTCTTTGCCTTTGAGAACTCCGTCCTTGCAGACACCCTTAAAAATCATCGGAGCGGGTTTTGGTGCTTCTGCTGCATCTGTTTTCGGTTCGTCTGCCATTTTTTTTATCCTGGGTTTGAGTAGATCCGATTGGATAGTAGATTCTCAGAGGTTCGGGGGTTTTCCGGAAAGGATTGCGCGAACTCTGAAAAAATTAAATTAAATATGCACCCCGCCCCTGATTGGGGATTAAAAATAAGAAGTTGAAGGCATTTCAAGCTAGTGCTTGTTGATTTTGGGTAGCAGCCCTGCCTTAATGCTGCTACCTATCTATCTGGGTGAAAGGGAGGTTTTTATGCAAAGTACAGAATTTTTAGGAAAATTTTGTCAATAATATTGATTAGCTGCCCGCAGGCGGTAACGATGTTCGTAGTGCGGACTTCAGTCCGCATAATGCGGACTGAAGTCCGCACTACGAACCGATTTTATTGCGATCGACCGATCGCACTTGCCTCACCTCACAAACCGGGTTTTTGGTTCAAAAGGGCGATCGCAAATATTGAAATAACTGAAAGTGAACACACCCACCAGCAAACTATCTTCCCTGCAACTCGAACAACTGGCAGCTTGGGCAACAGAGGCAATTAATCGCAGTAAATCCGGTCAAGTCCCCGCATACGTACCTCTTCTTGCCAAAGCCGACAGACAAGGGTTTTCCGTGCAAATTCGGTCAATTGACGGTCAAATTTTGAGCTGGGGCAGTGTTGCTACCACATTCCCGCTGATGAGCGCAGTCAAACCTTTCGTCTTGCTTTACTTGCTGTGCGAATTGGGCGAAAAAGCAGTTTTTGACTGCGTGGGCTGCGAGCCTTCGGAACTTCCTTTCAATTCCCTGGCTCAACTCGAAAGAGATCGAGGGAAGCCGAGAAATCCGATGATTAATAGCGGGGCGATCGCCCTAGCGTCTTTAATTCCCGGTGAAAATGCGGTGGTGCGCTGTCAAAACCTGCGAAATTGGCTGAACCAACAGGCAAAAAGTCAGTTATTTGTTGACGAGTTAATGCTCGATTCAGTGAATGCAATGCCTAATCAAAAAAATTGGGATCTTGCCTTGGCAATGGTGGAATCTGGTTATCTACAAAACTCGGAAATTGCGTTAGAAACCTACAATCGCGTTTGCTGTTTGTCGGGAAGTGTAGAAGATTTGGCGAAGCTGGGAATGGTGTTGGTAAATGGTGGTGAAGCGATCTCGGAAAACTGTCGCACTGTGAAAGCACTGATGGCTACTTGCGGTTTGTATGAAGCATCGGCCCGCTTTGCGCTGCGGGTGGGAATTCCCGCTAAGTCGGGAGTTAGCGGGGCTTTGTTGTCGGTTATTCCGGGCGAAGGGGCGATCGCCTCTTACAGTCCGCCTTTAAATAAAGAGGGAAATTCTGTCGGCGGTTTGTTTTTATTGGAACGAATAGCTAAATCTCTAAGGCTGAGTGTCTTTGATTAAATTGGGCATGGGGCATGGGGCATGGGGCATGGCAACTAACCAATAACCAATAACCAATAACCAATAACCAATAACCAATAACCAATAACCAATAACCAGTAACCAATAACCAATAACCAATAACCAATAACCAATAACCAATAACCAATAACCAATAACCAATAACCAATAACCAATAACCAATAACCAATAACCAATAACCAATA
>NZ_JAHREU010000122.1:0-9447 GCF_020883145.1 Microcoleus sp. CAWBG27 | reverse complement strand
TAATTTAACTGGCTCACTCAAGATCATTTTTAGCATCCCAATTACAGAAGTCACAACCGCTCATGTCAAATTTTTTGTTTCCTACTCTTCGAGGATAACTGGGATTATATTTAATTGCAAGCCCCTTGGTTATTGAGATACCACTGTTTGGGATAAAGCGGATCGCGGGGTGTATAATGTTGCTGAGTTTCTAGGATAATGTTGGGTTCCGCCACCAAAACTTCTGGATATCTTGTCAGGCGGTTGGCAATTTTGATCGGGTTTTCTATTGCTTGTTTGGTGACTTCGCAAACGAAGGTGTTGGGAATGCCTTCGACTGGCCGGATTATTGTTAAATTTGCTGCATTGGCGATCGCATTTCGCAATTCTGCGTTTACTTGTTCGTCAAATTGGATTGTAATGCGATCGGTTAAATAAAAGAATGTACTCGGATTGTTTGCCGGACAATAGACATGGCTGGCAAAAACTACAGCATCGCTGGCGCGGGCGGCTTGCATTGCTGCATCTAGGTTGGACGGCGCCACTAGATATTCTTCCAGATTACTTTGTCCGACGCGAAGGTTAAGTTTTGCCTGATTTGTTGCAGCCCAATTGTTTGATGTCGATGCTGTCGCGGAGGGTCTGACTGTAAAGCGGTTTGGAACTTTTGACAGCAACAATTCATCGCCGCCCCGCTGCAAAATCACTGCCAGACTTGCTTCGGGAACTCCGATACCTTGATAGTTTTGGAGAGTCGCCGATGTGGGTTTACTTGGTTGTACCATCAGAAATATTCCTATTGAATTTGGGAGAGAAGACTGGGCGGTTGAAACTGGGCGGTTGAAACCGCGTCTATACAGACAAAACCCGCCTCCGCGGGTTGAAGAGACCAAGCGGTTTCAACTACCGTCTTATCTTATCTCCATCAGTCGGCGTCCGGCTGACATCGTTTGTGTAGATGCGGTTTCAACCGCATCTTATCTTCAACCTGCGGAGGCAGGTTTTGTCTTTGTAGACGCGGTTTCAACCGCCGTATTCGTTCTTATACGATCTCTTCTCTCAAATAAACACGCTAGGATTAATATTAAAGAATTCTCCCAGCGCCTTAGCTTGCGCCTTGCTAATCGCCCGTTTCCCATTAACCACCTCAGAAACTACTCCTTTGGAACCAATCACACCCACTAAATCGGCTTGTTTGAGTTCGCGAACCTCGATGAGATGCAAGAGAACATCCTGGGGAGTCGCTTCTGGAATTGGGTAATATTTTGATTCGTATTCTTCGATCAACAGCCCCCAGAGACTCAGTAAAGTTTCTTGTTCTAGTGTTAATTCTTCCTGGGACATCAGAGATCCTAATTCTGCGAGGGCAAGATCGTAATCTTCTTCGTTCAGGATGGGCTTAGGCTGCGATTTCGCCAGCAGTTGACCGTAGACTGTTTTCTCGATTGTGATATTCATGGTTCATTTTATTGTTAAATTGGACATGGTTCTGAAGTATAAGGTGGGTGTTTATTTCTCGGTATCATGCTTTTAACCATTAAAGTGAAGTTTTTTGATTTATTGATTGAATATATCAGGGAATCTGTAAGAATTTCCCGATGTATTTAGGGGGAATATCAACCTATTTTCTGCTTGACTTTATTTTTTTTCTCATTCCAGTTGATTTTGCTATATTCGGCATGGGTTAAAAACTTTTTGAAAGTTACATATCCGGTGCTATAGTTAATTTGCACAATTAATCTATAATGTTTACCTTTAATATTAAAAATGGTATATCCACAGACTTGATCGACCGATTTGGAATATCCATTTCGCACCTCTTCTAGCGATTTCCAATCGTTGTCTTCCATGAGCTTGCACCAGGCTGCGATCGCAGCCTTGGCATCGTCGGGGTATGGTTCGATCGCACTCAGAAGATTTTTGCGAGAAATTAGTTTCATTCGCGTACCGTTTTTTAAACGACACCTTTATGTTCTCACAACGAGAACCGCCTGTCAAGTCTCTACTTGAATTTTTCCTTCATAGCCTTTTGCCCGATCGCCCCTTTGACATTTGAACAAATTTGGTGTACACTTAGCCGGTTGCGATCGCCAATGGTAAGATCGGCTCAAGCTAAATATCTTTTTAAAGCGCCGAGGCGCAAAGTAATTTCATGGTATACTCTGCAACTGTTTGCTGGCTTCGCTTCACCGCCCGGATGACGATCGGGGCGATCGCAGTTTTGACTCTGTTGCAACCGCTCCAAGCCCAAGCACAGCAACCTTCTCGGCCAGATAACCAATCACAACTAGATCCCGCCGACGACCCGACGGATCCCAACAACCTCCGCCCTGTGACGCAAGATAGCAGCGTACTCAGCATTGCCGGAGGTCAGCGCTTGATGACAGAAGCCAGCAATGCTATTTCAAGTCAAAACTACACGCTCGCAGCTCAAAAACTCCAAGAATCCCGCCAAATTTTCAATCAACTATCCAACTTCTACCAGCAACTGGGCAGCAGTTTTGCCGGAATTGACATCCGGTTGGCCGACAGCAACCGCACCAAGGCTGTGGAAACAGCCCAAATGCGCGACGAAGCTACCTATCGGTTGGCGTTGGTACACCGCGCACAAAATAAGCCGGAACTGGCTGTTCCCCTATTAATTCAGATTATTCGATCGCAGCAGCCAACTCGGGACTTGGGAAAAAAAGCTTACCAGCAGTTACTGGAATTGGGATTTGTGGATGCCCCCTATCCCCGGCCTGCTGCAACTCAACCGCGATCGTCTAACAAATAGTTCCACTAAAATACTCAATACAGCCCTTTATCACAAATACCAATGGTTACACCGTCCCAAGTAGCAGAAATGATTAAGGCAGAGTTGCCCGACGCTAAGATACAAGTTGACGATTTGACCGGCGGTGGCGATCACTACCAGGCGAGAGTAGTCTCTGCCGCCTTTGAAGGCAAAAGCCGAGTCAAGCAGCACCAACTGGTTTACGGAGCTCTCAAACAGGCAATGGCTAGTGAAGCTATCCACGCTTTGGCGTTGGAAACTTTAACTCCGGCAGAATGGGCAGCCAAAAGTGAAGTTGCTTAGTTTTTCAGTGACAATTTGACGATCGCACATTTGTGCTTGTGTCAATAGTTGCTTGAGAAACAGTTGCTAACCAAAGAAACCGGGTTTTTCACCGGAATCTATGGCTTTCAACAGTTGACAGTTGACAGTTGACAGTTGACAGTTGACAGTTGACAGTTTGATAGCGACCTCTACCCTTAAGTCCGAGGATTGGAGTAATCAATAGTCTGATTTTAATTTCTCCCTCAAAGACTTGGGGCTTTCAACCAATTCTTTCTGGTAACGAGAGATTTTCGTTAAAAACCCGGTTTCTGCCTCATGAGAAACAACTGTCAACGTTTAAAAATTTTCAAACAATATTAGGAGATACCATGAGTACAGCACATGAAAGAATTGACGAATTGGTTAAGCAAAACAAAATCATGGTGTTCATGAAGGGCAATAAATTAATGCCACAGTGCGGTTTCTCTAACACTGTGGTGCAAATTCTCAATACGATGGGAGTGCCTTACGAAACAGTTGATGTTTTGGCAGACCAAGAAATTCGTCAAGGCGTTAAAGAGTATTCCAACTGGCCGACAATTCCCCAAGTTTATATCAACGGCGAGTTTCTTGGCGGCTCGGATATTCTGATCGAGATGTATCAAAAGGGTGAATTGCAAGAAGCTGTAGAAGTCGCTTTGGCTTCTTAAACAGTTGACAGTTGACAGTTGACAGTTGACAGTAAAGTGTGAAGCGTGAGGTTTTTTTATGGGGATTTAAACTCCACTCCCCCACGCCACATTCCTGAAGTGGGGGAGTTAAACCCGCTAGCGGACAATTGTCAATTGCCCGCTGTTTAAAATCAGACAGAACAAACATATCCCCGACTTCTTCAAGAAGCCGGGGATCTAATAGCAACCGGGTTTTACGTTGAATTAGGTTCATTTATAGCAGAAGCAAGAAGGAAGAAGGAAAAAGCAGGAAATCACAAATAACCAATTCCCGATTCCCGATGCTCGATGCCCTCTTTGGCCGATGCCCGATGCCCAAATAATCAGCAGGTTTATTAAACCAAATTTGGCATTTAATAATAGTCTGATTCAGCTTGCGTTTGGGGCTGTGGCATTTCAAAATTGGAAGTATCGTGAATGTAACGCGCTGCTTCTTCCTCTAATCTGTGAATCAGATAGGGTTCCAGGCTGTTACAATGTCGCAGGGCTGCGAGGTAGCCATCTAAGTAAAGCCGCAGGTCATCGAAACGATAACCTCTATTCCACATTTCGACGAGGGCGTCGGTAAGTTTTTGGTAGTGCCGGATTGTTTGGGTGTCTTGTAGCATGGTTGAGTTTGAAATCCTTTGTGGTGTGTATAATGACGGCGGGATTTAGGAAAGGCCTGGATTCATACTGAGCAAACTCAGAAGAGAGGCGATTGCTAAATAAAAGTTTTTACCCTGCTTCACAGGCTACCCTCCATAAAAAATTTCACTTGCCCCAATGCAGTGGCTCGAATCTTTCACACGCATCTAGATAATTCACCGTGCGTTTAAAAGAATCGGGATATTTCTGAATTGGGCGATCGAACTGAGTGAGTGTTCCGGCTACCGAGCGAACGGTTGGACGCATTTTAGTTTCAGTTGCGCGATTTGTCAACTTCCTCGGAGTGGGGGCCCTGTGGGGGGGTTCGGTCAAAGCAGGCGGCTGGGTCATAGGCTCGATCGGCTGTAAGCTATCTTATTTTCATTGTAAGCTCACCGCCAGAATGATTTAACCTTTCTGGGGTCTGACGATCGCAATTTGACGAAATCTTTAAAATTAAGACTAGAAGTTTGTTCGTCGCTTTAAACCCAGCTTATGCTTGAGTAGCGATGGTTACAAAACCTTGACAAAAGCTCTGTTAACCTGGTACCCATTAGTGATAAGGGAAGCTCGCCGTTGTGGGATCTGCAAGTATTTCAATTGTTGAAGGAAATCCGCACCTGCGATCGCTCTTGGGCTGGCATTTACAGCAAGTCGGTCACTGGGTGCACCAATCAGCGGATATCAGTCATGCTAGGGAAATATTTTTCAGCCGCCAGCCAACCCTAGTGATTCTTGATGCCCAATTGCCTGATGGGGACGGTTTGGAATTTTGCCGCTGGCTCCAACAGCAGCAGCAATCGCTGATTTTGATGCTGTCGGCGCGGAATTCAGAAGCGGATATTGTGGAAGGTTTGAAGTCTGGCGCCGACGATTACCTGACTAAACCGTTTGGGATGCAAGAATTTATGGCTAGGGTGGAAGCCCTGATGCGCCGCAACCGCACGATGGTACCGCCCGCGATGCTGGAGTGCGGGCGGCTAAAAATTGACTTGGTACAGCGCCGAGTCAGGCTGCATGAGGAACACATCGAGCTTACTCCCCAGGAATTCAGCCTGCTGTACGTGCTGGCTCAAGCTGGAGGAGTGCCTTTGTCGCGCTCCGATTTGCTGCGTCGGGCGTGGCCTGATGCGATTGACAACCCGCGCACGATCGACACTCACGTACTCTCTCTGCGGAAAAAAATCGAAATCGACCCGCGACAGCCGAGTCTAATTCAAACTGTGCGGAATGTCGGCTACCGGCTGAATCTGGAATTGTTGAATGGGAATCAACAAAATTCACCCGTATTCGGCGCTCCGACATCTGAAACTATCATTAGCCGATAGATCTGATTTTAGGTTGAGAATTGATGTGCGATCGCATCTGTTTTTGCCGCCATAATAAAATCATTGCGGTGCAGCCCAGAAATCGAGTGAGTCCACCAAGTAACGGTAACTTTTCCCCACTCGGTTAACAGTGCGGGGTGATGCCCTTCAGTTTCTGCCGCTTCGCCTACACTGTTAGTAAAGGCGATCGCACTTTTGAAATCCGGGAATTTGTAGGTGCGTTCTAACTGAGGAATGCCATTTTTTTCAATCAAATTCCATTCGGGGATTTGAGGCTTAAGTTGGACAATTTCGTAAGCCGTGACGCGGGGAGAGTTTGGGAGGCAGGCGGCACAAGGTTCTTTTGCTAAAGGTTCCATAAATAAATTGCGGTTTGGCGAGAAGATCCTAAAAGATAGTATGACACTTCTGATGTGACTTATTTTGGACAGGGCAAATGTCCGTTAGGAGTTACAAAGACATTGTGATTGAAGTCATTAATAAAACAGATCAGCAATCCGTCTCGGTGAATTTTTTTGCCATCATTCCACCGCAATAGTTCGGTATTGGCGGTTGTTCGGTAAAAATCTAAAGTAGGCTCTAAAGTGCTTTCGCCTGGATTTAGCTGTACTTCTACACGAACCCGAATTTCTTTAACTTCTCCATTTCGCTTGCCAAGTTCATTGATTTTGTAATCGCGGAGGACAAAGTTTTTTACATAAATGCGCTGAGTGGAAGTATTAGTCAGTCGCAGCATTCCCTGTTTGACAGTTTCTACTCGCAGCACGTAGTTTGGTGGCATGAAAGCAGCAAGGGAGACACAGCCGATCGCCATTCCACTCAAAAGTGATAACACCCGTTTCATGTTATTATAATATGCGAATGTGATGAATGAGTATTGATTTTACTACAGTGCAATCACAGACACCAAGTGATTCCCAAGTATTATGTATATTGTCATTGCGAGGAACGAAGCAATCCCAGACACTAAGCGATCGCAATATTTCACTCGCAATGACATAATTTTGATATTACTCACGCTCTTCTTCAACCTTTCGCACATCAATCGCCCCTTCCCGAAACGGGCAACCCTTGCAAGAATCCAGCCTCACAACTTCCTCGGTGTTTAAAACTCTCTCCAGAGGGCAGCGCAACTCTTCCTCTTCATTTTTGTCAACGCAGATGTGAAAGCCCACCAAACCAACAGTCAGCACTAGCCCCGCCGAAGAATTGAGAGCACCGACTACAGTACCCACAACCGCTTCTGCAATCATCCATCCATGCTGTTTCGACAATCCCATAAATCATTCCTAAACTCAACTAAATTGAGTATGAAATTTCGGGATACCCGAATGCCAAAGAATGGCTGCAACTCTGCTATACTAGGAATTAGGGATATTTGGGACGCTCATTCGGTATCGGGAATCCCGAAACTTTTTTAGCAACTTATTTTGAAAATCTATGCCCAATCTGGGAGAAGGCGATAAGTCTTGGCAGCGAGTCAAGGATTTGGTGGAGGCGCTGCTAGATTATAAGTTAAATAATAAAAATGACATCTCTAATCTCCATGCCGAATGGACAGGTAAGACTACCGACTTGTACGTCACGACGACCCTGGAAGCCCTGCGCCACTTGCTGAAAGATAAAAATGCCTTAAATGCCTTCAAACCAAATAAGACAACATCTGACAAGCAAGTTAGAATGTATATCGGTGAGGTACTTAATAATTATCTCGACGAAAATCTGAAAATTCTGAAGAATCACATCCCGAAGCCGAAAAGGCGGGGCAATTCAAATAGGATTTTTACTCTAAATTTGTGGAGTCAAAAGGACAAAGCAAAGAATTTAGAAGAGTTGGCAAAAGTTTGGGGCGGTACACCAGATAACAGCAGGCAAAATAGTGAGGGCAAAACTGAGAAGGATAATGTGCCCGCAGATTCCCCTCCCGATAAATCAATTAGGGTGGCTGTTTCTCAGATGCCTGAGTCGGTGCCTGTGTGGAAAGGGCGGGATGAATTGGTGGCAAAATTAACTGCTAAATTAGTACAAATCCTGCCGGATGGTACTTCGCCGCCGAAGGTATTGGCGATTGTCGGGCAAGGCGGTATGGGTAAAACGAGTTTGGCAATCAAACTTGTGGAAGGATTGGGGATAAATTGGCAGCATTCTGTTTCTCAAGCAGGGAAAAGTTTGCTGGCGGGCGGTTATGAATGCGTGATGTATTTCAAGGTACAGGAAGGAACCAGTTTTGATGATGTGGCTGGGTTTCTGTTAAGTGAAGGTTTGGGAATTCCGGGGGCGGTGGAGTTAAAAAAGCCTGAAGAAAAGATTGCGAAAATTATGATGGGTTTGCAACAAACTCGCTGTCTGTTGATACTCGATAACCTGGAAGATATTTTGCATCCGGCGGTTGAGGCGGGAAATCCTGATTGTTTGGATTCGTCGCAGGTACATCGAACTATTTCACCGGATTGGGGTAAGTTGTTGAATGCTTTGGTTTATCAGCAGCACCAATCGCAAATGATTTTGACCAGCCGGGAAGTGCCTGCGGATTTGGCAGATACCCGCTATCCGGGGTTAGCGCCCGATGCCGAATTGGTGCATATTGAAGTGTTGCAAGGTGTGGATGTGGCGGCAGGTGTGGAGATTTTACAACAGCGAAAGTTGACTGATAAATTAGCTGATTTGCAGTGGATATCTCGGCGGGTTGAAGGTCATGTTGTTTTGTTCACTCTATTGGCATCTCTTGCCAAGGGGAGACCGGGATATTTGCGGAAGCATCCTGAATTGGTAACGAATAATGTGGAACAAATATTGGAAAAACACATGACAAGGCAAAGTGCAGCGGGAAGAGATTTAGTTTCGCGGATGTGTGTGTTGCGAGTGCCTATAGATGTGAGGGGTTTAACTTTTTTGCGGCTGTATGCGGATGATTGGGAAGAAGAACAGCGTTTAATGATAGCAGCACAGTCAAACAAGCCAGTTGAGTTTACTGAGGAAGAAATCAGTCAGACAGAAAAGATTGTGAAGCAATTAGTTGATGCCTCTTTGGTGGTAAGTGTCTATGACGGCGACAAATGTGAAGATATCTACTCGATACATCGGTTGACAGCAGATTTTTTGCGAAAGGAATACCAATCACTGCCAAGGTTATTCAAAAGGGTGGATTCCTTCGATCTCTCTAGCGTAAAATTTGAAGATTTTCAAGAGATGAGCGATTTAGCACAAGTATTCAGTGAACCGATGATGTTTGTATTAAACATAGGTGATGAAAGAGAACAATCGAAATTGGGAAATGTATTGTTGAATTATGCTTTGCGCTTGGGACAAGGAACTGCTATAGAAAATGCTATGATGCAGCAGGCATCGATTGTTGAAGATAACAATCAAGCAAGTGTTTTATTAATAATGGGTGTTTATCATCGAGATTTGAGTAATTGGGATGAAGGAGAAAGGTGTTTTAAGCAGGCTTTGACGATCGCACAACAAGAAAATAACAAGAGCGACATTGCTACTGCATTAGGGATGTTGGGAGGTATCGAACGAAATCGTGGCAATTGGGATGAAGCTGAGCGACTTTACCAGCAATCTTTGGCATTGAGGACAGAATTGGGCGATCGCGCGGGGATGGCATCTTCTTGGGGATTGTTGGGAGATATCGAGCGAAATCGTGGCAATTGGGATGAAGCTGAGCGACTTTACCAGCAATCTTTGGCATTGAGGACAGAATTGGGCGATCGCGCGGGGATGGCATCTTCTTGGG
>NZ_JAHREU010000121.1:0-9632 GCF_020883145.1 Microcoleus sp. CAWBG27 | reverse complement strand
ACATTAGTTCATTGGATGAAACGGTGGAACAATTTGCAACTAGAATTCGCGATTACTGGGGCGTTGAAAATAAAGTCCACTATGTCCGAGATGTGACTCAAGGAGAAGATGCTTCTAGAGTTCGAGTTGGCGAGCTCCCAGCCATTTTTGCAATTGCTCGTAATCTAGCACTTAATCTTTATCGAGAAGCTGGAGAAACAAATATGGCACAGGCACAACGACTCGCAGGCTATGGTCTAGACTTTTTGAAGAATCTGTTTAGAATGAAATAGCCCTGCTATCTGATGCTAGCTTCCAGCCAGTTGATTTGTACTCAACCGAACGACAATCTTTCTGAAACTGTGGATATCCTTTTTTACCAGGAATACCCTTTTTACAGTTTTCGTAAAATCTGGAGATAGCAGACCAGGCTCTTTCGGCGCTAGCCTGTCTGGCTTGGGAATTGAGTTCCTCGGCAAAGGAAAATTCGCGAGCGAGTACCGCGCAGTATTTGTTCAAGTCGTACTTGTTAACTTTTGGGTTGTCCATCCAATAGCGCAAACAGCTATTGCGGACAAACTGTGCTGTACGAATTGCTTCAAAAACTGCTGCAAACTGACTGGATTTTCCGTAAGCTTTGAACTCAAAAACTAGCATTGCTTTACCTCCTACCTTATGCTAACTCGTCGAGCACAAAACTTTTTGGCGTCGCAGCAAAAGTTTACAATGAAAGCCGTCCTATAAGGACGGGGTTTTAGACCCAGTTTTTTGATAACCGGGTTGCCCCGAGGGAGATGCTCCACGAGAATCTAGGGCTGCCACAAGTAGAAGCCTACTCCAGCAGGTAGAGAGAGCAAGCAGACCCTCTGGAATTACTTGTAGTTAAATCGTGAAACGCCAGATAAGTTTAGCCAAGTTTTGTATGGTAGTTGAGCCACAGTGACTAATTTTATGATATTTAGTTATATTTCCTAATACTCTGCTCCACTTGATCTTTGAGAAAAATGTGGTAGAACTAGGATTGAAAGACTCAGGTGAAAATCCCTGATGGTTGGGGAGCATACATCAGCTTCCTCTACGACATCAAAGCAACACAGTCAATCGCCCGATCGGCACGAGCTCAAAAATCAAGCGTTGCCAGTACAGCAGTCGTAAGTTGTGCGCGGGGGAATTTCCTTCGTGCATTAGTTCATATGCCATGGTTGAGAGACAATCTCAGCTTAGATATTTGTTAGCATTTGCTAGCAAAAAAGTATCGGAACGCTTGAGGAGGGGAATCCTGCTAATTTAACTAATACGAGTGGGAAGTCCCGCACTCTATCCGTTTACAGGATGAGTGACGGGATGAAAACGAGCAGCAAACAAATTGAGCGATAGCGAATCCATGATAGGATCGAAATAAGCGGGGATGATAAGAGTAGCCGTGGTGGGCGAACTTTCCGTTGTATAAAGGCTAGACACCACCTATCAGTTTCTGACTGGTAGCCCCAAGATCCCGCTGGGCCGTAAAAGAGCTGATGGATGGGTGAAAAAATCAACAATTCTACTCCTTGGGACACAGGGAGTCTGCCTCGAAGATAAGTGATTATCTTGCTAGTTTAGTACCACCTTCAGGTGAGTAAAACCTACGGAGGGAGGATAAGACCAGCTTAGAGATGGCTCTAACAAGGCTCTCCCGTTGAAAGAGGAAGCCCGCACTCTATTTGTTTACAAAATGAGTGTCGGGTATGTCACGTGAACTCGTTGAATGAAGCATCTCCGAGCCTAAAAGCCTGGAGAGCTTCAAAAGCACAGCACCTCGGCCATGACAGGAGTCAAATCGCAGTGTCATGTTTATTCTGAAACGGCAGGATGTTGAAATATCCAATTTTCAACACCCAAAACGGGATCAACAAATTCCCATTCTCAATTATCAGGGGCAGACTTTTCGTCTGATCAGCGCCTTCAACGGCAAGCAAGCAGAAGACGCCAGAGCCTTGTGGCGGGATTTAACCGACAACCGAGGCAAAGCCTGTGTTCTGCTAGAAGAGCCGGATAGATACAGCGTCTGGGGAAAAGTCCGTCTAGATCAGCTTGCCGGTGAAGAACCGGCCGGTACAGAATCCGCTAAAGCACCGCTATTCGCGCAGGGTTGTCTGCTACTCCTCCAAGCTGTTTACTTTGACGTAGAAGACCTCTTAGGCGCAAGGCAAGCCACATCGTTTCAGAAAGATATCACCAAGGTATTTCAGCAAGGAAACTTCCCCCAGGCAGACTCCGCTGATGCGATCAAAAATTGGCTGACGGTTAGTCCCTTGCAAAATCATAAGGTGCCCCCTTGGCAAGATCAACATCTCAAAGCCTTATTGCAAGAACTTCACCGTTTGGGCAAATCATATTTTGGCAATACCGACTTCGCTGAGGGAGTGAGCGATGTGCTGCAAGATATGCCAGCACAGGATCGCACTCAGTTTCTCGATTGGCTGAAACAATCAGCCCTCAACAAGTTGTGGATCGCAGGATAGAAAATCTTTGACAATTGCTCTGACAATTGGGCGCAGATAATCGAGCTGAGATAATTGCACTGTCGGGGGCAAGGGAGATACAGGTTGGATTGCCAACTTGTATCGATCGATCGACATAATTGTTAAATCAGTTAAGAGGCCAGCTACAGTCTGGCAATTTAACTAAATTTCGATCGCAGTTCCCACCCAGAATCATTGATATGAGTGGGGGAGCGTGAAAGCCAAAAACAGAGAAAGCAACATTTGAGGATATAATTTCCGAGTTTAATAGGGTACGGCAAAAGCCTTAATGGTGAAGGCGCAGACCGTATTTCTATCATCTATTCCCGGGCAAAATATCGACTAAGAACTAATTCTTTGAATTAGTAAATAGATAGTATTCTTGCTTAGTCTTCCGAGAGTGTACGAGGGCAAAAATCCCGACGACACGCTGAGGACGGCAGTTTTTCCGGGAGCGTCAGATCGAGGTTCTTTGGCGAAAGAATCCCCATCTACAATCAAAGATTGAGATGGGGTGCGTTCAACCGCTAGTTAGGTATCGTGAAATCCCTATGAGTAGCACTTCAGAAAAGTCATCTACATCTACATCTTTACTATCAGCTCAGACCCTCGTGATTGTGGGCATTGTCTGGGCTGTCATGGCGCTGCTGTTCTTTTTGCTGTTCAGCGTCCCTCTTTCACAAGAAGATGGTTTACCGCCTTGGTACTCGATCGGCACTTATGTTTTTGAATGCGGGGCATACCTTGGAGCGGCTTTAGTCTGTTTGAGAAACTGGAAAAGCCCCCACATGGCAAGCGGGCGCAACGTCTGGCTGGGAATTGGTTTGGGGATGCTCTTCTATTTTATCGCCGGCGTGCTATTCGGGATTTGGGAACTCTATTTTGAGTTAGACCCAGATGTGTCCCCAGCAGATGCGTTTTATCTGGGCAGCTATGTGGTACTGATCGGAGGCATGGTTCTAGCTGTGACTTCCAAGCGACTGAATCTAGAATTTTGGCAATGGGGTTTGTTAGCGGCAATAGCAGCCTTTGGGATTGCTGTAGCTGTCTGGGTTGCTGCGCCGGACTCTTGGAGACAACAGCTAGGAATGGCTCCGGCAGCTCCCCAGGAAGTAGTGACAGGATCTGCACCTGACTCAACGGCTGCCAAAGGAAAAGCCCCTGCTTTGGAGAATTCGGCCCAGTCAAAGGCAAAAGGAACGGCAGCAGCGGCTGCTAAACCGGCACCGGAAGAAGAATCAGCAGAAGTAGCTAAAGCTCCCGAATGGGTGACCGCACTTGACAAGCAACTATCACCTTACGCCTATGCAATCAATTTGTTTTACATCGTCGGGGACGTTTTTCTGCTGATTATTGCTACTGCGCTGCTGCTGGCGTTTTGGGGAGGACGTTTTTCCCAGTCTTGGAGAATGATTGCGGCTGCAACTTTTTCGCTTTACATCGCAGATATGTACTTCAAATGGCGCGATACTCAGGCTGAGGGTAGTTATCAAAGCGGCAGTTTACTGGAAGTCTTTTTTGTTTTCAGTGGCATCCTGTTCGGAATAGGAGCTGTATTGGAACATGACATCTCCACCCGTTCTCGTCAAAGCAGGCGGACTCGTCGCAGCGCGTAGCGATTTGAGATTGGGGTTGCTTCGGCAAGGGAGGGGAACGTGAAAGCTTTTTTGCCCTTCCCTGCATCTGTTAACTTCAAATCGAAAATAAAAAATCATCAGAAAATGTGGGTGGAAACCCCGTGCTTTAAAGACGGCTTTATGTGTTACAATTAGCAGTCTTTACGTTGACCTCTAACAAGATGGTGAAAAGCCGATAGCTCTGGGACGCCGTAGTTAAAAGGTTGTTACTCTCCATGGGTAACTCGATATTGAACAATACTCTACTTCTAGCCCAAAGCCAGTTAAACCGAGTTAGGGCGAGTAAATCAAACAAAACCAAAAGTAGCCCCAATACCTGTGTTACACCACAGTTGGAGGGAGTAGTGGGAATTGGCATCCCCTTGTGGACTGCTGCTATATACGTGTTAAGGCACGGTATGGCGATGTGGTTGTTACGAGCAATAACCAACGGTGGTTACCTCTTCTAAAGAATCCCTGTACCTTTAGGTCAGGGAGTGTCAAAGTTTGCCGATCGCACTTCCTACGTCTTTTCACGTCTTTTTGGTGGAAAACTTGGCATGACGCCCACAAAACTCTCCGATTCAGACAAACGGGAACTCCTCAGGCTGTACCGACAGTCGGACGAGAATACTATCACTCTGGCCAAGCGCTACGGAGTGAGTAGTTCGACTGTAAGGCGCATCCTTCAGGGGGCTTTGTCTGAGTTAGAATACGCATTTCTAGTCCAGCAAAAACAAAAGCGTTCGTCCGATCGTAGCAACAGCAGCGTTTCTCAACTAACAGAAACGGCTGCTGAATCACCGGCCAAAAGCTCCATCGCCCCTGGAGATACTCCCCTGTCTGAGTCAGTCCCCGTCGCACAGTCAGCCCCAAATTTGAGGCCGAGGATCCGAAACCGTTCTGTATCAGACACCCAACCCGTAGCAGAAATCGAAATTCCAGGAACTTTACAGTCTGATTTCGAGGTTTCTGATTTACCAGATGCCCCAGCAGGCAATCTTGCCGAACCCAGCCACCGTGCTGTTGTGACTGGGGAACTACAGGCAATGCTTGGTGGTGAAGATTTTAGCGATTTCGACGAAGACGAGGATGAGGATGAGGAGGATTTAGATGACGACTTCGACGAAGATTTAGAGGATGAAGATTCTCTGTTTGAAGGGAGTCTGCTGGGTGCGATGTCCGGGGAGTCGAGCGAACTTCGGGCTATAGGCCCGATTCGAGTTTTGCCTTTAAGCGAAGCATCTGTACCCAAAATTTGCTATTTAGTAGTCGATCGGGCGGCAGAGTTAATCACCAGACCTCTGAAAGCATTTGGCGAACTCGGTCAAATTCCGGCGGCCGAAATTCGCGAGAAAACCCTACCAGTTTTTGACAATCACCGAGTGGCCCGCCGATTTTCTACTCGCAATCAAAGAGTTTTCAAGATTCCAGACGGCAGGCTGTTGCAAAAAGCCGCGCCTTACTTGCTAGCCAAGGGAATTACTCGGCTGCTGATTGAAGGTCAGGTTTATTCCATCTAAGGTTGGAAAAATTAACTTAATATTCTGCGGTGTCCGAGTCTTCGGGATTTGCTTGAAATCTGGGACGCGATTCTTGGGAATCTGAAAGGTTCCAAAGCGGTTGTAGCAGTGCACCGCCTATCAGTCCCGCACTAATGCTCATTGCCAATACTAATCCTAAAGGAATCTGTATGGATTTAAACAAGATAAAGCTTAAGGCTACTGGCGCGGCGTTCTGGACTGAGATTATGCCGATCGCGCTTGCTAAAATTGCTACTAAAAAACTTATGGCGAGCAGAGGAATTGCTTTCATAGAACTGGCAGACCACCTAACACTTTAACTGATATTACTGCTTAGTAATTTAAATATCTGAAAATATGATTTTGCCGCACCTCCCATTGTTAAATAATATACACCAAAATTAGCACCAAGTCAAGCAGATACCGGAGAATTATATTTTTTGTTACATTAAACATAAAAGATGTTTTTTGACAATTCCTAAATGTTTACAAAATTAACTGTATTGCAAGTAGATAATTGGCTGCCATATCAAGTAAATTGAATGATATTAATGTTACCTTAGTGTTGGTAATTTAACTTACCAATGTACCTCATGAAGCTGAAATAAGCTGTTATATATCACTCTTAAAACATGGACTATTTCACATCATTGATCGGACAAAATCGAGCAGTAGAATTGCTCAGCCAAGCAGTCGAGCGCAACCGAATTGCTCCAGGTTATCTATTTGTCGGGTCTAACGGCACGGGCAAAAGCTTAGCAGCACAGTGTTTCATCGAGCTTTTATTCTCAGTAAATCTTCCTGAAAGGCGATCGATAGAATCCGTGCAAAATCGCGTCCGACAGCGAAATCATCCAGACTTGCTCTGGGTAGAACCAACCTACATGAACCAAGGCAAACGTCTTTCCACAAAAGAAGCAGAGGAAGCAGGATTAAAGCGGAAAGCCCCACCCCAAATTCGCCTAGAACAAATTCGCGAAATCGGCGAATTTCTGAGCAGGCCACCACTAGAAGCTGGGCGTTCGGTCGTAGTTTTGGAACAAGCAGAAACAATGGGTGAAGGAGCCGCCAACGGCTTGTTGAAGACCTTGGAAGAACCGGGAAAAGCAGCGCTAATTTTAATTGCTCCGACTGTGGAAGCTTTGCTACCAACTTTGATTTCCCGCTGTCAAAAAATCCAGTTTTCGCGGCTGAATCCCGAAGCAATGGGACAAGTTTTGCAGCAAGGGGGATTTGCCGAGATTTTATCCCATCCCGAGGTAATCGGGATGGCGCAGGGAAGTCCTGGAGAAGCAATTAGTATTTGGCAGCAACTGCAATCAATACCCGAGGATTTGCTGCAAAAAGTTAAGCAGTTGCCTCAAAATTTGCGGTCAGCTTTGGAATTGGCTAAGGAAATTGATAAAACTTTAGATACTGAATCTCAGTTGTGGTTAATTGATTATTTACAGCATTGTTACTGGCAGCAATTTTTGGCAGGCCGAATTAGCCGATCGCCCTTAGAACCCTTAGAAAAAGCCCGCCAATATTTGCTAAACTACGTACAGCCACGATTAGTCTGGGAATGCACACTAATGGGAATCTGTCAACCATAATAAGAGTGCCAATTTTTATTACAATAGCATGAGTAAGTAATCTACCTAATTAAATATAAAAAGCTGGATAAAAAGCTTGCTGTATATGTCTTGTGGCTTCATGGCGCTAGATAACTAAAGCCTTCTTCCTTCGATCGACTGTCAACTGTCAACTGTCAACTGTCAACTGTCAACTCTTCCTTCTTCTTAACACAATGGAAAAAGCCACATTTGCCGCCGGTTGTTTCTGGGGAGTCGAACACAAGTTTCGCACCGTTACGGGTGTCATCTCGACTGCTGCGGGCTACACAGGAGGTCACTGGCCGAATCCTTGCTATCTCGACGTTTGCGCCCGAGTCACCGGTCACGCTGAAGCAGTGCTCTTGGAGTACGATCGATCGCAAATCAGTTACGAAACACTGCTAGATATATTCTGGAACTGCCACGACCCAACCCAAATCAATCGCCAAGGCCCTGACAGAGGCGAACAATACAGGTCAGTCATTTTTTATCACAACTCAGAACAAGAAAAAGCCGCCCGCGCATCCAAACAAAAATTGCAAATTTCCGGTAAATACGACAAAGATATTGCCACCGAAATCAAACCCGCTGGTGAATTTTATATGGCCGAGGATTACCACCAGCAGTATATTGAGAAGAAGCGGCAGCCCTCCGCATCAAAGGACTAAAGTCCTCACTACGAACCTGATAAAAACATATTTTCCCAAACAAAAAGCGCCCCTATTTCTAGGGGCGCTTTCTGTTATCTCAAGCTAAAACTTAGCCATTGATAGAAGGAGCAACCAAAGCCACAGGAGTTGTTTCACCAGCAGCCAAGTCGAGAGGGAAGTTGTGAGCATTGCGCTCGTGCATTACTTCCATACCCAAGTTAGCGCGGTTGATGACATCAGCCCAGGTGTTGATGACGCGACCTTGTGAGTCGATAATCGATTGGTTGAAGTTGAAACCGTTCAAGTTGAATGCCATTGTGGAAATACCCAAAGCGGTAAACCAAATGCCAACTACTGGCCATGCACCTAACAAGAAGTGCAAAGAACGGCTGTTGTTGAAGGAAGCGTATTGGAAAATCAAACGACCGAAGTAGCCGTGGGCTGCAACGATGTTGTAGGTTTCTTCTTCTTGACCGAATTTGTAACCGTAGTTTTGCGATTCGGTTTCGGTTGTTTCACGAACCAAGGAAGATGTTACCAAAGAACCGTGCATGGCGGAGAACAAGCTACCACCGAATACACCAGCAACTCCCAACATGTGGAAGGGGTGCATCAGGATGTTGTGCTCAGCTTGGAACACGATCATGAAGTTGAATGTGCCGGAGATACCCAAGGGCATACCGTCAGAGAAGGAACCTTGACCAATTGGGTAGATCAAGAATACTGCGGTAGCTGCTGCAACTGGTGCAGAGTATGCTACGCAGATCCAAGGACGCATACCTAAACGGTAAGACAGTTCCCATTCACGACCCATGTAGCAGAAAATGCCGATGAGGAAGTGAAAAATTACCAATTGGTAAGGGCCGCCGTTGTACAACCACTCATCCAAGGAAGCAGCTTCCCAGATTGGGTAGAAGTGCAAGCCGATCGCGTTTGAAGAAGGAACAACAGCACCGGAGATGATGTTGTTACCCAGCATCAAGGAACCAGCAACTGGTTCGCGGATGCCGTCGATGTCCACTGGAGGAGCAGCGATGAAGGCGATGATGTAGCAGATTGTTGCAGTTAGCAAGGTAGGAATCATCAAGACTCCGAACCAACCCACATAAATGCGGTTGTCGGTTGATGTTACCCAGTTGCAGAATTGCGACCAGATATTGGCGCTTTCGCGCTGTTGTAAGGTTGCCGTCATGTGTTTATGATTGCTATTGGTTTTTCAATGTTCGGATGATGTCTCTATTATTAACGGTATCGTTAAGGTTTGTAAAGGGGTGTAACGACAGCTTAACTGATGAGGGTCATCAGGAAAGCTGATGAAACCATAGAGAGGCGAAAAAAGCCCATTATTGGTGGAACCCGCACGCGAGTCCGTTGCGGACTTTGGTGCAAGATGCCAGATTGATGCTGTAGGGGCAATCCCTCGCAGTTGTCGCAATGTATATAGTGTTTTGTAGGGGACATCTTCCCCGTGGTAGCCGCGCGCGATCGGGATGCGGCGCTGTGTCTAAGCTTGGAAAATTGCTAAAAGAATATAGATGCGGGGCGGGGAATGCCAGTCAGAAGGGGATGAGCGCGGGTTTTAAACAGCTTGTTACCTAGAGCAGCAGAATGCCCCCATCAGAGCGGTACCCCGCTTGATGGCTGCTGTGTACACACAAGTTGCTCTAAACTAGAGTCCAAGCGTTGAAAGCCATATCAGATATGAATAGCCCCATTTTAATCCATGCCGCTAACCTCCCACAAACCGCCTTTGGAGACCCTCGGC
>NZ_JAHREU010000120.1:0-10051 GCF_020883145.1 Microcoleus sp. CAWBG27 | reverse complement strand
CGCAAGACTCTTTGTTATTCTAAATGTGAGGAAATGCTCAAGCATTCTATTAAATTATTAATACATTACTTGAAGTTTGACGATATTCCCATTCCTGGAGCATTCATACCTTGATTCAGCAACGCCTCATAAAAAACTTATTAATACTCCCATGACAGGATTGGAAGCATTTGGTCTGGCTTGTGTTAGCGGTATCGCCCTCCCCATTTTCCAGTCAGTCTTTGAAGGCGGTGGTAAGTTTCTTGGTTTGATGGGCAAAAAGCTAGATGACAAAACTAAAGAGCTAATTTACACGGCATCGGGGGACTACGGCAAACGCTACTTCAAGCGTCACGGCATTCTGAAAGCATTGGGAATGCGGGAGGCCGTGCCATTAGAATCGGTTTATACTGCGGTGCAGTTTTTGGATGAGCAACAAATTCGTAGTTTTGAATCCATCCAAAATTTAGAGGAAGCTTACCGCCAAGCAAACAAGCGAGGTTTTCAGCAGCAAGATTGCTCGAAGCAAGAAGGGCTAAAGATTGCTAATCAGAAGCAATATTTGATGGTTTTAGGGCAGCCAGGAGCGGGAAAATCTACATTTTTGCGGAAAATAGGACTGGAAGCACTGAAGGGCAACAAAGGCGGTTTTAAACATAATTGTATTCCCGTTTTTATCGAACTTAAAAGTTTTATATCTAGCCAGATAGACATAGAAAAATTAATTGTTGAAGAGTTTAGTATTTGTGGCTTTCCCTCTTCTGAGCAATTTATCGCTAAGGCATTAGAGCAGGGAAAACTGTTAATCTTGCTGGATGGATTGGATGAAGTGCCGACAGTCAACACAAATGAGGTGATTAGTAAAATTCAAAATTTTGTCGATCGCTATGACAAAAATCGCTTCATTGTCTCTTGTCGCACCGCTGCTTATCGAAACAACTTTCAACGCTTTACTGATGTCAAACTTGCAGACTTTGACGACAGTCAAATCGAGCAATTTATTGGTAACTGGTTTCAGTCTGAGGTGGACAAACAAGCGGGGACGGCTCAAAAATGTTGGGAGTTATTGCAAAAGCCAGAATATGCAGCAGCTAAAGAGTTAGCGCACACGCCTTTATTGCTAACTTTCCTCTGTCTCAATTATGACATATCGCAAAACTTTCCGAATAATCGCAGCGTTCTTTATAAAAAGGCTTTGCGGATATTGTTGGAAGAATGGGCGGCGGAAAAACGGATTTTGCGAGATGAAATTTATCAAGGACTCAGCACGGAGTTAGAGGAAAGTTTGTTATCGGAGATTGCTTATACTGGATTTGAGACTGATAAGCTGTTTTTTTCGCAGCGAGAAGTGGTTGAGGAAATCAAAACTTTTTTAGCAACTAATTTGAATGTACCGAAGCATTTAGACGGTGAGGCGGTGCTGAATGCGATCGCAGTTCAACAGGGAATTTTGGTAGAAAGAGCTGAGGATGTTTACTCGTTTTCGCATTTGACGCTTCAGGAATATCTGACGGCGCAATATATTGCTGATAATAATTTAATTGAGCAGTTAGTTACCTGTCATCTTTCTGATGAACGCTGGCGAGAAGTATTTGTGTTGGTGGCGGGGTTGGTGCGTTCAAAAAATGGGGCTGATGACTTGCTGCTGTTGATGGAAAAAGAGGCTCACAAGTACATTAACACGCCAAAGTTGCGAGGGCTATTACAGTGGGCGGATGCAGCAACTAAGGGCTCGGAAGGTGATTTTAAGCCTGTGGGTAAACGTGCTGGGGCGATCGCGATCGCCAACGCCATCACCAACGCCATCGCCAACGTCAACGCCATCACCAACGCCTCCGCCATCGCCAACGCCAACGCCATCGCCAACGCCAACGCCAACGCCATCGCCATCGCCGACGCCATCGCCGACGCCCACGCCTACGCCAACGCCGACACCCACCCCGACGGCTACGTCTACGCCGACGCCATCGCCAACGCCATCAAGTTGGCCCAAGAATTTAAAAAAATTAAAATATTCAAGGATGTGAACTTGACTGAACTTATTACTCAACTAGAAGAACTCCAGAAGCAATTGCCTGATGGTTACCAACCTGAAGAAATACACTTAGCATTTTTCGATCGCTTTTTAGATACCTGGTGTCATGGACTCCATCTCAATCCAGAAATAGTCAAATTATCTGAGGAAGAAGCAGAGGCGCTGAGAGATTATTTATCTGCCAATTATTTCATTATCCAATGCAAAGAAGCAGCAGTGAGAATACCAGCAAAAACCTGGGAAGAAATAGAATCGCGGATGTTGGTAGTTCCAGAGAATTCTACCATTTGAGATTCTCGATCCGGGAGTTACGCACTGCGATAAAAGAAACCGGGTTTTTCCTAATCTGTCTGTTGCAACGAAGTATTTTCGTAAAAAACCCGGTTTCTGGACACCCACCTGGTTTTCCTTTTTGTTCAAATCTCGCCATTCACTTGCATCTGATGCACCTTGTCAGCCAACTCTTGGCGACTTTCCTTATCGAGTGCATCAATTGCCAGCATTCCCAAGTACACGACTTCCTTCTGGGTTAGTCTGGTCGCTTGGGCTTGTTTTTGAATGACTTCCTTAATCACGGAACTGACCGCGATCGCAGTATTAGTTTTTGCCACGAAGAATAATCAACTATGAATAACTTTCCTTGATGTTAGCATCCTTGGTTAGATTAATTGCGATAATGTTTGACAAATCACAGTTAATCATGCTATAGTGTGAAAAACACAGAAAAGCGATCGCCTCACGTCTGGACAACTAAGGCCGATCGCCCTATTCCTCAATAATCTCAACCAAATCCTCAATCATTATGTCAAACGTGCGAGCCAACCTGTGCAAGTAGGCAAAATTAACGGTTGTCATGCCTTGACATTGGGCGTAGTTTCTGATGGTGCTGTAACCAACGCCCGATCGATCTGAAACTTCCTTAAGTGTCCAGCCATTCTGCTCTGCAAACTCCCGAATCCGCAACCTCACTAAGCCTTTGCTCATACTTACTTGACAAATGACAATCTGCTGTCGTTTAATATTAGATATCTAAAAAAGCGATCGCCCTACTCTTCCAAAACCTCAACCAAATCCTCAATCATCACATCAAAAGTTCGAGCTAACCTCCGCAGGCAAGTAAAGTCTACCATTGCCATTTCAGGACGACGAGCATAGCTTCTGACAGTGCTATAAATTACCCCAGAGCGATCGGATACTTCCTTAAGCGTCCAGCCCTTCTCCGCCGCTAGTTCCCGAATTTTGAGCCTGACTAAACCCATGCTTGACAGTTGATGCAATTGTAATGTTGACTCAATATGATATCTGAAAATCAGCCAAAATTGTGGCAAATCGGCTACTCTTCCAAAACCTCAACCAAATCCTCAATCATCACATCAAAAGTGCGAGCTAATTTCCGCAGACAAGTAAAATCAACCGTAGTCAGCCCTGGAGTGCGGGCATAATGCTTGACAGTGTTGTACACCACCCCAGAACGTTCTGAAACTTCCTTGAATGTCCAGCCTTTTTCGGCAGCTAGTTCTCTGACTTTAATTCTTACTAAACCCATGCTTGACAATGGGTGCTATAACACCTTAGAATAAATTCATCTAAAAAGCCGATCGCCCCCCGGCCTGGAAAACTAAAGGGCGATCGTCTACTAAACCTAATCTAGACAGGTGTATTTACCATATCCAGAGGTATACCAGCCATGATATCAGAAACTTCGGCAAAATCGCGGACGATCGCAGAATCCAAGATAATTCATAAATCTCCCGTCCTGCATCCGCTGGCGAGATTTGTCACAGAAGACACAGTAGCACTGCTTTTCAACATCTCAACAGAGGAGATTTACCGGATTGAATGCTGCCGCTACATGGTGTACGTGCACGCCAAAGGCATCAGCCGGTTTGTCAGCTACGCCGATTTTCCCCCAATTATAGAAGTAAGGCCGATCGCCCTGCAAGATTTTGGCAGATGGTACAAACGCTGGAAAAGCAAGCTAGCACCGGCTTTTTGGACTAAATTCTACACCCACAAGTTCAAAGAGGCTGTGTCAGTTGACGGTTTGTTGGAGTGGGGACTGTTGGTAGCTAAACTCAAATCGGCAATTTCTGGGGCGGCGCTACAACAGCTACGGGATGTTTATGCCGCAGAAAAAGATTTGATGGAAAAATTTTAAAGTGCGATCGAATACTGATAATTTTGATTTGTTTGTCAATGGTGGCTGACAAGTATTGATGATTAATAGACCGATTGCATAAGTCTTTGATTGGTACAGAAATCGCATATATCAGACTGATAAACACAGATGCGACGCAGATAATTTAAGTAATTGAAAACGAATGAATACCAGAGATATAATGTTCACAAGCTTGGCAAATTTTATCAAAAATAGGTAAGGTGCGCGGCGCGCACCCTACAATCTCAAAGCTTAGGAGAAAAACCCCGCATTAGGATAAATTGAAAGTTAAGCAGGTTCTAACTGGGCAATTACCTTTTCCATGTACTCGGCAACTTTGGTTTCCTTTTCCACAGAGTTGGTTTCCATGTAAACCCGCATCAAAGGTTCGGTTCCCGAAGGCCGCAGCAATACCCAACCGCCGTCTTCAAGATACAGTTTAATCCCGTCTTTGCGTCCCAATTCCTTAACGCCAATACCCGCTATTTCTGTCGGGGGATTTTTGGTGAAAGAGTCCAAAACTGCTGCTTTGTGCGCTTCTTCTAGGTGCAAGTCCAAGCGTTTGTTGTACAGAGGGCCGTCAGCTTCTTTGATGGCTTCTTCTACTAGCTGAGATAGCGGTTTGCCTTCATAGGCGATCGCCTCAGCAACTAGCATATCAGCCAAAATCCCGTCTTTTTCGGGGATGTGACCCAAAACGCTCAAACCGCCAGACTCTTCGCCACCGATGAGCACGGCTGTTTCCCGCATCTTTTCGCCGATGTATTTAAAGCCGACTGCGGTTTCGTAGATTGTTAAACCGTATTTGGCGGCCATATTATCTAGCAAGTGAGTAGTTGCGACGGTACGGACGATCGCCCCAGTCAAGCCTTTATTCTTAACCAAGTGACGCGCCAACAGCAACAGTACAGTATTCGGAGTCAAGACATTACCCAACTCATCAACAATACCAAAGCGATCGCTGTCGCCATCCGTAGCCAAACCCAAATCTGCCGCATCCTTCTTAACAGCTTCCACCAACTCGACTAACTGTTCGCCCTTGGGTTCAGGCATTCCGCCCCCAAACAGCACGTCGCGGTAAGTGTGAAAACTTTCCAAATCGCAGCCGCAGTGTACCAAAACTTCGTCTAGATAGCCGCGAGAAGTCGAATAGAGGGCGTCGTACTTCACCTTCAACTTAGCAGAGCGAATCCGCTCCACATCGATCAAAGTATACAGAAACTTCAGATATTCGGGTTTCGGGTCAAAAGTGGAGATTTTATCGTTGTGGCTGCCTATGGCTGGGGCATCAGAAGCGCCAGTAATATTTGCCACAATGGTATCCGTAATTTCCGGGGTTGCAGGCCCTGCGTAATCGGGGATGTATTTGATGCCGCAGTAAGGTGCGGGATTGTGCGAAGCCGTGAACATCAGGGCGCCTGCGGAGTTGAGATGCTTGGCGCTGTAGGCTATAACTGGCGTCGGGCAATCTCGATCGACTACCATCACCGTCCATCCCAAATCTGCCAAGACTTCCGCCGACGTGCGGGCAAACTCGTCTGCCAAAAAGCGGGTATCGTAGGATACTAGCACTGGGCGGTCTTTCGTGTAAGCGGTTTCGAGGTAGCTGGCGATCGCCCGGGTGACTTTTCGCACGTTGGCAAAAGTAAAGTCATGGGCAATCAGTCCCCGCCACCCATCGGTTCCGAACTTGATTTCTGTTGAATTGCTGGCGCTCATTTTATCCACTTCCTCTCGTCCTACTAATCCTACCCGAAGGCATAGCCTTAAAGATGCACTGGCTATCTGTTTGTAACGATCGATAGCCTGTGGGGCATGGAAACCCACTCGTATCGTTGTAGAGCCAAGGTACCTCTTCCGACAGAGGACTGGAACTAGCCAGGGTTTGTAAAGTGTAGGAACGATCGGGCGAGTCGATCGAGATTCCGGTTGTCAACTACCCAGCATCAAGCGGAGTACCGCTATGATGTGGGCTTGTATCTGAGCTCCACCGCAATTCCGAGAACCTTTGCAGAATCTCAGCTTTAGTTTCACAGCCCGACACATCAGGGGATGCTGACAAGCTCCCCGTACTCGTCCAGTCTTGCCGGACAAGCAACGTTCTTATCGCAATATTTCGCGCACCCACCAAATCAGCATGAAGTTCATGGTTACAACATTCACATCGGAACAACAGCCCTTTGTTCGGACGATTCCCCGTCGAAGTATGCCCGCACTTAGGACAACTTTGCGAAGTGTAATGCGCTGGAACTTTAGTAGCTAAGGAGCCATTCAGATTAGCCTTATAGTCGATATAACCGTGTAATTCGGCAAATGACCATTTAGCTTTATTCCGATTTGCTTTTCTCTGCTTTTTACTAGCTTTATCCCCAGCCTTAGACTTAGTTCTTTCCCGAATTCCGGTTAAGTTTTCTAGTCCAATTAAGCTGTTGGTTCTAGCAATTTTCTTACTGATTTGGTGGTTCACATCAGCGATAAACCGTCTCTCTCTTCCCGACAAAGCAATTAATCTGCGCTTTGCCGAACGAGTGTCTTTACGCTGAAGAGTTCGTCTCGCTTTGTGATAGCGATTGGCTTTGTGTCTGGCTGACGATCCTGAATAGAACTTCGACTTATTTTGCAAGTCTGTTTCCACGGCAAGGTAGCGCATCCCCACATCAACACCAGAAACTCTGGTTATTTTCAGTGGGTCAACTTCAGGAGTTTCTACTTCAATACTCACCATTAAATAGTAAGTTTTAGAAGAGCGCTGATATACAATCTTGGCTGCCCCAATCTTGGAACCGCTGACAATCAAATCCAGATGCTTGTTATAGCCATCATAGGTCACTACTATTCTGCCAGCTAAAGTGATAATGCTCACCCTTTGCTCTGTCTTAAAAGAGTAGTCACGTTGATAGTTTAAGGTACAAGTCCGAGAAACGTACTTAGGAACTCGATCCAGTCCTTTGTATCGCTTCTTGGTGTATCCTTTAGCGATAGCATCGTTAGATTGTTTAACCTTAGTCCAGAGGGTTTTGTAGGTTGCTGACACTTGTCTAGGCACATTGCAAGCCATTTGAGCGCCCAGCCCAAATCTTTCGCGCAATTCGTTATAGACAGATTTCTGCAACTTAAGCCCATTGCTGGTTTTGCCCGCATCAAAAGCGACTTGTGAAGTATAGTTCAAAGCGTCACGGTAGGCTAAAGCAGTCTGAGCTACCAGAGCTTTTTGCTCGGCGTTCAGATTTAGCTTTAACTTGGCGGTGATTACCTGGAACATTGTTTTTCACAAACTATAATCAGAGCTTATCTCGTGAAGAGAATCAGGTCAAGTGTTGTCAAAAAATAATTTGCTCCTTCATCGACCGCCCCTCACCCTCCGACATCTCAAGCTATCGTTTTGGTTCGGGGCGGATCTCTTCACTCGCGCGCATTCCTCCCGACGCTCACCTGGGTACAAGTAGAGCGCGGGACTCCTGCTGGTTTAGTTGAAGCGCGAGCGGGCGATCGAATGGATGGCGATCGATTGCGGGCGGTTGAGAAAGCTCAAAAAACCAGCACCAAAAAATCGCGCTGGCAATAGCATTCACATAATTCACATAAATCTGATGCTCCTCTCAAATTTAATAATTTATTTAGAAATGCCGCTCGTTGAATGTGTTAAGCTTTCCTCACAAATGTCAGACTAATTTTTTTGGCTTGATATAGGAAAATAAATCAATCAAAGTCACCGCTCGATCGTGATGTAGCCTAGATTGTTTAAGAACTTAGGGCGATCGACACAAAGGATAAAACAAAGATAAAATATCTCAACGAGCAATTTTTTCAAGGCAGACTAGAGTTTAATTCTGAGCTTTTAAGACAAATTTAATTTATTTTTGCCGTCTTTACAGGTAAAGAAAAAAATCGGTGACGATCACATAGTGACTGTGATCGAGCGCACAATAAATAGCGTTATTAACGTGCAAGTTATATAGGATGGATGCTGTGCAGCCAAATGGCTCATAGTTTTAAGCACAATGGCGGATGACTGTCAGGGTATAAAAGCAGAAGATTATATTTAATAACGTTAAAAATTAGGGGAATCTATCGGGTACGGCTTTATAAAACAACGAGGTTTCTCATGGCTGGCATTTCACAACTATCTTCAAAGTTTTTATCGGTGGCCGACGAACTGCAACAGGGCGACAGTTTTGCGTCACAGGCTATTACGAAATCGGACATTCACAACATCCCAGGGGCTAAAGGAGTTAGCATTTCCTCCTTGGCAGTTAGCTGGGCAAAAAAATATTACAGTACAGTAGCGGGACGAGAAAACCAAACACATCAGCAAATCTCCGAGAGCCGAGATTTCAGCAATTTTGATGGCAATCGAGCCAAAATAGTTGACAAATTGACAGATACTCTGAAAGTTGCCAGCCAGATAGCTTGGAATAAAGTAGAGGCACTTTTAGGGGAACAAATAGAGCGACACGCGATCGATCCTAGCTTAATTAATCAAGAAGAAATTGTCGCCGACACTCGCAGCTTATATCGGAAAGCAATAGACGCTTACGGCGATAGGGAACCTGTTTTCCGCTTGTCAGTGCTGGTGGGAAAAGATATTGTCCAAGTGAGACGGAAATACTCAGACACAGATCCGTTAGTGCTGGGATTTGTGACGTTGGAGTTTCAATACACTAGCAAAATCTTGTTAGGATGCCTTTCGGAGTCAGAGCGATCGGAATTTGCACCCTACTTAAAAGTTATAGACGACTATCTGCACATTCCCCACGGAGAGATTAACGATGCTGCGGCGGATCATGCGCCGAATTCAAAAGCTCTCTTAGCTGTTCAGCATTTGTTGCAGCAGACAACTCAGATTGCTAGTGCAGTGTACGAGCGGGCTAGTTCCCAGCATCCAGGATACCGCAGCAGCAGCGGTTATTTGACCGATCCGCAGGTCAAAATTTCTGGCATTCGGGATGTCGAGATTTTTCAAAGTTATTTGTGCTGGTGCGTTTTGGAAGAAAGCATTCGCCCGGTACAGCAAGAATTGTTTCCAATCTGCGTGATGCTGTACCCGAGACTTCATGTAAGTTGGGAATTAGTGCAGGATATGCTGCTAATTTTATTTTGGGAAATATCCGATCGCCTCCCGGCTGCCGATGTTATGGTATTTTTACCTTACTTGCGTACTGTGACAGATATGTTTTCCAGCGATGTCTTTGACAATTAGAGAATTGGGAATTGGGAATTGGGAATTGGGCATGGGGCATGGGGTCGAAAAGCGGAGCTCTCGCGGAAGGATTTGGCATTGATAATTGCCAATCTCTATTTAAAACTCCAAGCTGCAACAGCCAAACAGCCCCAACCGACAATAAAAGCAACTCCGCCCACAGGCGTAACTGCACCCAGCCATTTGATGTCAGTCAAACTCAGGGCGTACAAACTACCTGAAAAGACTATCGTACCGACAATAAAAGCCCATCCAGCCACTGCAAAAAAGGTTTGAGACTCTGGGGCGCGGCTTAATAATAAAGCGACCAGTAATAGAGCCAGGGCGTGGTACATTTGATAGCGGGCGCCGGTCTCAAAAATGCCTAAAGCGCGATCGGTCAATTGATTTTTCAAAGCATGGGAGGCAAAAGCCCCGCCCGCAACCGAAAAACCTCCGAATACGGCTGCCGCTGCTATGAAAATGCGTGTTAGGATTAGGGTTGACATAATATTTTTTTAATTGGTAATTGGTAATTGGTAATTGATGAACATCAATATACTTGAATTGCATTCGTGCGATTCGTTTAGCCGAAACTGAGTAACGATACTTAGGGGATGGCTAGGATGACTACAAAGTCATCATAACTGGATACACATCTGGGTGCGGTTCATCCCTAGTCCCAGACCGCAAGTGCAGC